>JAHXHF010000388.1 GCA_025656895.1 gamma proteobacterium symbiont of Bathyaustriella thionipta | reverse complement strand
AAAGATAATAGTAATATGATCCTTGAATGACATGGGACTTTCAGTCCAATCCCAGCAACCTATGCACTTTAGTGCATAGTCGTTGAGTGTTATTTTTCTTTACTCAGCCGCTGCTGGCAGCCGAGAAATTCAAGCCGTTTGTATTAGCTTCCAACGGTCCGGGTGATTTTGTAAAAACTATTGTTGAAACCAAAGATGCCCTGAAAGGTGTGGGTTTTACCCTGGTGGGCGAATATTCTCCTTACAAGGATGCTCATATTATCGTAGTGACACATCCTGAACTTGAGAGTTTGATGGATGAAAAAAAGGGGGGCGCTTATCTAGCTCCTTTAAGAGCTACTATTGCCAAAGTCGGCAACAATATTCAGGTGGCTTATACCAACCCGCAATATTTCTCATACGCCTATCGGGTTGACGCTGATCTACACAAGTTTGATCTCATGTTTGAAAATGCTTTGGGAAAGATCGAAGCCTTCGGAGCCGAGGGACTGACAGCGCGCAAACTGAAAAAATATCACTACACCTTCGGTATGGAATATTTTGATGAGCCTATCAAAGTAGCCAGTTATGATTCCCATGAAAAAGCGGTTAATCGCATTGAAAAGAATCTGGCAAAAAAGCTTAAGGGAACGCAAAAGGTTTATCGCATTGATTCAACCTCTGGCAAGGTAACGACCTTCGGCGTAGGTATGAGCAAAGGCTACGCTGCAGATAAGACCATCATGGACATTATTGATTTTAAGGAGCTGAAGCAACTGGCTCATCTTCCTTATGAACTGGTGGTCAGAGACGGTGATATTTTTATGCTGAGCGGGCGTTTTCGTATTGCCATCACATTTCCGGATTTGAGCATGATGGGTGATAACAGCTTTATGCGTATTACCAAATCTCCCGATGCAATCGAGGCTGTTCTGACAGCTGTTGCAGGCGGTGAGTTTGACGTACCGGAAGAAACCGGTAGTTTTTTCTGAAAATAGCCGTTTGTTCAGAGTGAAAAAAGACCTCCTTGCGGCGGTCTTTTTTAGCTTTTGGCTGTTAGTGTGACGCTGTACGCTTGCACATGAGAGCCTATTTTTCATATTATAGCGCTGCGAGATGATAGGGAATATGGAGTAACATTGCGACTGGCTGCTGGAATTAATGTTTCAGCTATCGTTGATAGCGGTTATGAGAAACTGTGGATGTCCACATGTTTCTTACATGCTTGCCACTCTGTACTGCTGGCGGATTGCTCCAGATATAATCAATAACGAATAACCGAATGATTCGGGAGGCAAAAAAGTGAAAAAAATTGTTTTAACAGGATTGCTGCAGATTTTTGTTTTAGGTCTGTTGTTTACTAGCACAAGTTATGCTTCGGAAAAATTACGTCCTTTCATCCTGGCTGCACCGCAGAGTGGTGACGAGGCTGCGGTAATTGCCAGCAGTCGTGATAAATTGACAGCCGCCGGCTTTGAGGTAGTGGGTGAGTATCAACCCTATGCCGGCGCCTCTGTCATTATTGTTACCAGTGATGCGTTAAAAAAAGCAGCCTCCATGAGCAAATTCAGTGGATATGGTGCCGCTATCAGGGTCTCAGTTACCAAAGGTAAGGATAAGGTACAAGTGGCCTACGTGAACCCGGCCTACATGGCGGCCGCTTTCCGCATGAAATCAAACTTGAGTGATGTATCCAGACAGCTGCAGGCAGCCTTGGGAAGCGATCATGCCTTCGGTTCTAAAAAAGGGCTGGAAGATGATGATTTACGCGACTACCACTATATGTTTGGCATGCCTTATTTTGATGAGCCCGACGTATTGAACACATTTTCCGACCACAAGGCTGCGGTTGAAAAAATAGAGGCGAATCTGGCCAAAAAGGCAGGCGGTGTCAGCAAGGTTTTCCGTATTGATATTCCAGGCAGCGATGAAACTCTGTTTGGTGTGGCCATGAGTGAGGGCATCAGTGGTGATAAAAAAATCATGTCCCTGATTGATAAACAGGCTCTTTTTCATACGGCTCATTTGCCCTATGAAATACTGGTTTCCGGCAATAAGGCTTATGCTTTAAATGCGCGTTTCCGTATTGCAATCAGTTTTCCTGATCTGAGCATGGGTGGCTTTATGGGTATTATGGAAGCACCCGATGCCATTAAAAAGGCATTAACTCAGGTCGCTGGTGGAGATCTTTGATTGATTAAGGCATTCTGACAATAAGCAGAGCTAATCAATGGCTCAAGAGCTGAAGTCCGGTTATTTTTAGTAGAACCTGAATCTGTACCTTCATGGCGGCACAGCGCGCAGGCTCTTGATTTCACAGCGGTTTAAAATATGCCCGCTTAAGCGATGGGTGAAGCCCGGGTTTTTAATTCCATTGTGAAAACAAGTTCACCTGTATCCGTCCTGAAGATGCAGATTCGGGTAGAGATTTAAAAGCCCTGTTTCGAAAGATTCAGGGCTTTTTCTATAGGCCTGATACTTGTCAAATCCATAAAAATATTTTATATTAGCAGAATTGCCCTTGATATAGGAATGGTGTAGACATGGCTGATAGACGATTGCAGGTATTCCACACGGTCGCACGCCTGTTGAGCTTTACCAAAGCTGCCGAAAGTCTTCACATGACACAACCTGCGGTTACTTTTCAGGTTCGTCAATTAGAAGAATATTTCAATACACGTTTGTTTGATCGCACGCATAATCGTATCAGTCTGACCGATGCGGGCCATATTGTATTCAAATATGCGGATCAGATTTTCGAGTTATACGCTGAAATGGAAAATTCAGTTCGTGAGATGACCGGCGAGATCAGTGGTTCTTTAACCATCGGAGCCAGTACAACCATTGCAGAATATATGTTGCCGGCACTTTTGGGCGACTTTAAAGCAAAATTTCCGGATGTTCAGGTCCACTTAAAAGTTTCCAATACCGATGGTATTGTTTCCATGATTGAAAACAATATTATTGATCTGGGCGTGGTAGAGGCTCCGGTAAGTAATAAAAATCTGGTGGTTGAGAAATGCCGGGATGACGAACTGGTTGCCATTGTACCGGCCAATCATAAACTGGTTGAATCCAGACAGGTAGCTTTGAAAGATCTTATGGAATACCCGTTTATTTGCCGTGAAGAAGGTTCTGGAACCCGTGATGTGGTTTCTGATTATCTGGCACACATGGGTGAATGCAAGGATGGCTTGAATATCGGTATGGAACTGGGTAGCCCGGAAGCGGTTAAAGGAGCCGTGGAAGCCGGAATGGGGCTGTCTATTGTTTCACGCGCAACTATTCAAAAAGAGATAAAGCTGGGTACCCTGGTAGAAATCAAACTAAATCCGCCGTTATTGCGGCCTTTTTCTTTTGTGCATCAGAAACAGAAATTTCGTCTCAGAGTTATGGAAGAATTGCTTGAGTTTGCGCAGCAATATTGCCAAGACCATCAGCGCTCACCTGACTGAATGTTGAATAGTCCCCCTGGAATGTTGCCTTTTCCCCGTTTGAGCGAGCGTGAAAGGAAATTACTCAAACTGTTTAAAACATTAGCGGCCGACGAGCAGGGCAGCCTACTGGATTTTGCCGGTTTTCTCAGCAAGCGGCAGGGGCTGGAATCGCAAGCCCCGGACACTGAGCAGCCTGCAGCCGTGCTGGCAGAGCCGCAACTGATCGCAGGTCCCGATGATGAAACGGTCATCGCTGCTTTGAAGCGCCTGTCTGGCATTTATCATATGCTGCCGAAAGAGCGATTGCTGAATAAAACCGCCAACCTGATGACAGCGCATATTGTTAAGGGTCAAGCAGCAGACGAAATTATTGTGCAACTTGAGGATTTATTTCTACTTGAGTATGAGGCCTTTAAATCTGAAAATGAAACACACTCTTAAATACTGTCAGGTTGTTGTCCCGCCTGGAATACTGACTACAGCATTCTAAATAGATAGCTATGCAGATCATTATTGACTGGTTCAAACGAGCCTTATCGGATCAGCAGATTGTAGCACTGGCTATTTTTGTGCTGGTGCTGTTTTCCATTGTGCTTTTTATGGGGCATATGCTGGCACCGGTACTGGCGGGTCTGGTCATCGCTTATTTACTGGAAGGTCTGGTCGTGCGGCTGGAACGGCTGCATATACCACGTCTGATATCTGTATTTCTGGTGTTTTTGTCTTTTATGCTGTTTGTAATTATGGTGGTGGTTGTATTATTACCCTCTGTTTACAGCCAGTTGGAGCAGTTGGTACAGCAATTGCCGCAAATGGCACTGGCAAGCCAGCAGGCATTCATGCAATTACCTGAAAAATATCCGGGGGTTATTTCGGAACTGCAAATAGCAGAAGTTATGCAGATTATTAATCGTGAACTGGCTCAGTTAACCCAGAATATTGTATCGACCTCACTGGCCTCTGTGATTAACCTGATTGCGATTATTGTGTATTTGATTCTGGTGCCGCTGCTGATACTGTTTTTTCTTAAAGACAAGGTTTTGATATTACAGTGGTTAAGCCGTTTTTTACCGGAAGAACACAGCCTTATCAGTGATGTCTGGAAAGATGTTGAACGTCAACTGGCCAATTATGTACGCGGCAAGTTTTGGGAAATATTGATTGTTGCTTCATCCAGTATTGTGGCTTTTACCATATTTGACCTTAAATATGCCATTCTTCTGGGGGTGTTGGTGGGTCTGTCAGTAATCGTTCCTTATATCGGCGCGGCAGCCGTGACACTGCCTATTGTTCTGGTGGCCTGGTTTCAATGGGGTTGGAGCAGTGATTTTATGTGGCTGACAATTACCTATCTGATTATTCAGGCACTGGATGGAAACGTGCTGGTGCCTTTATTATTTTCTGAAGTAGTCAGTCTGCATCCGGTCGCTATTATTGTGGCGATACTGGTTTTTGGTGGTTTGTGGGGTTTCTGGGGGGTGTTTTTTGCTATCCCGCTGGCAACACTGGTGCAATCTATTTTGACCGCCTTCCAGGTACGTCAGGGATCCGACAGATTGCTTGCATCGAATCCCTGATGTGAACCTTTTATGACTTTTTAGTGGATAGGCCGAAAGGAACATAAGCCGGACACCAACTGATGAGAGCGGTCAATAAAGGTACCGCGCCCACAGCACCCCACCAGTTTTGCGCATAAACGCCCCAGCCGATAATAGCCAGTCCGGCAATACCACGAACGACACGATCTATAGATCCAACATTGGCTTTCATAGTTTTTCTCCTGAATGAATAAATGAACTGGCAACAGCATAAATGAAGCAGATTGTTTTTTCAGTGACATTGTCACAAAGGCTTTTACGGGTAGTACAGAAGAGTGGGGCTTGTTCGGAAATAAAGGCTTTCGGGTGAACCTGAATTCAGGTCTGATTAAGGAGAATACCTTTCGCCAGTGCAGGTTTGTTTAACAACCGGATACTGCCTCTTTGCAAACGGAGTAAACCGGCTGTTTCAAATTCTTTCAGCAAGCGGCTGACGACTTCACGGGAAGTGCCTAGCTCACAGGCTAGTTGCTGGTGTGTGGTGCTGACCTGATCAGCCGATCCTGCCAATGTTAATAACTTGTTGGCTAATCTTTCATCAACCCGGCCAAAAGTCACTTCGACCAGTGTGCTGATGATGTCTGCCAGACGGTCGGCATACAATGAAAAAATATATTGCCGCCAGGTCGGCCATTCGGCGCTCCAGTCTTTTACTTGTTTTGCGGGTATTAATACGGCGTCTACTTGAGTATCACATTGGGCCTGAGCCGGAAAACGGCTATCGGTCAATATGCAGGAGGCAGTCAAAATACAGGACTGACCGGGGCTCAGGTGGTACAAGGTAATTTCCCGCCCGCTTTCCGAAGTTTTGAATACCCGAACCCGGACCTTTAGAATGAAAGCCAGCATGTCGCAACTGGCTCCATCGTGGCATACCGTTAATCCGGCTTCCAGTTGACGATAGCTTGATATCTGAACCAGCTGTTTTAAGAGCTTTGCATCCGTTTGCTGATGAAACGGATAAATTTCACTAAAGCGCTGAATAACAGAGTCTGTTAACACCGGCTTCCGAGCTTACCAAAGTACCGAGTCGGCAAAGTCAAAGCCAAGGTTCTCATCCGGTTTTTGTATGAAATTACCTTGAATAAAATCGGCTCCGGCTGACCACAGAGCGGCAATTCGCTGCGGATTTTCGATACGCGGTGCAACAATCTGCATATGATGCTTATGTGCTTCAGTAAACAGTTGCTTGAGCTTGTTGTTATCCAGATCAAGACAGTCATGATGAAGTTTCAGATAATCGGCATTAATGTGTTGCAACATACGCAAGTGATTATCAGAATTCTGAAAGCCGGCAAATCCGATGGAAACACCCAGCTCTTTCAATTTTTCTACACCGGGACGAATGGCCTTCAGATTGTCCAGAATTTCGTCCGTATCAAATTCCATGATTAAACATTTGTTGTCAAAGTCCCCGGCATTAAGGGCTTCTTTAAGGCTACCCAGGAACTGCATGTTTTTCAGTTCCTCGGCACTTTGACTGACAAACAGACGCACATCCTGTCCATCGGCATGTTTTTCTGCCAGTAACACAATGGCATGGCGCAGTACGCTGGCATCGACCTGACCTAATAATCCGGCTGAGCGAGCCACAGGAATGAACTCTCCGGCACTGATCTGGCCACCATCTTCAGTCAGTAGCCGGGGCAGTAATTGGTAATACTCACCAGGTTCATTTTTTAAACTGACCGCAGGCTGAAACAGCATATGTAATGAATTCTTTTCAACTTGTTCTGCAATCAGGTCAACCATCCATTCCATATTACTGCTGCTGTCATCCGATACCTGTTTGGATGGGCTGTACAGCAGGGCTTTATTGCCACCTTGTTCAGAGGCATTCATACAGGTGCGTTCTGCGCGAGACAGCATGCCGATGGCATCTCCTCCCAGGCGGCTGCATTCACAAATACCCAGGCTGATGGTGGTTGTAATGCTGCGTTTTTCTATTTCAAATAATTCTGTGGCAATGGATTTGGCAATTTCACTACCAATAGCCAGTGATTCAGCATCATCCTGATTATCGGCATGGCGATAAATCATGGCATAACTGTAATCACCGAAGCGAGCCAGAAGACTGTTTTTCGGTACTATGTCCTGTAATTTATTGGCCACCGCGGCCACCAGACTGTCAGCGCCGCCCAGACCGACTTTTCTGCGGATTTCATCGGGGCTGAAGTTTCACTGAAATCCAAATCAACCTGACAGTCAGCCATCAAGCCACCATACGCAAAAGCAGTGAAACAAAATCTTTTTCCCGTGC
>JAHXHF010000076.1 GCA_025656895.1 gamma proteobacterium symbiont of Bathyaustriella thionipta | reverse complement strand
CTTGCATTGTAACCCTGAGTCTTGTCTTATTACAGGGCATACAATGCTCAGACAGCGTCAGAGGTTATGCACTTATTATACGAATTCAGGTTTCTCAATAAACTAATCTACACCTAATAACCGTTCTGTGAATTGGTATTATTCAATATTCACGACCATCCTGTACCTGAATATCTTTCATGCAGTAATACTCGTGTGATTCTGGCTATAGATGGAAGAATAGCGTAATTGAATATTATGCTCCCCGGAATTTCTCTTTATTCATTGTCTGCCAGCAGATCCTGCCTTAAGTCTGTGCTGGAATCTCTGGGGCCGATAACCACCAGTATGTCGCCGGCTTGAAGATGGGTGTTGAGCGCGGTCTTGCCGTATACAAAATGTTCCTCCAGATCAGAATCTACAATCCCCAGCAGGATCAGGTTGTATCGGCTTTCAAACTCCAGCTGCGAGATCATTTTGCCGATAAAGGGGGATCTCTTGGGTATTTTCAGCTCGATCACGTTCAGGTTGGCCTGTCCAAACAGGGTTTGATCCAGAATCGCGGTTACGATGGGTCTGGCGATAATATCCCAGATTCGCTGACCGCTGATCTCTTCGGTTTCGATGACTTTGTCCGCCCCTGCCGCGTGCAGGTTGGGTACCGCACTTTTTCCATGGGCGATACTGTAAATACGGATATCGGGCGCAAGCGAACGCGCCGAAAGGGTCAGAAAGACATTTTCGGCATCATCGGGAAACAGACAAAATACGGTATCAATGCTCTCTCCAAGATCAAGCTTGGCAAGTTCAGAGTCATCCCGAAAATCCAACTCGGCGGTCTCATAGCCTGCGTTTCTGGCTTTTTCCAGGTTTGCCGGGTCATCATCAATAATGACCAGACGATAGTCGCCACATCGCAGGTAAGAGGCTACCTCTACCGCTGAACGGTAATAGCCAAACAATGCAATGCCTCTGGCCGGCATCTCGGCTCTATCCTGCACGGAACAACTCCACACCCAATTCACGCCGGAAATGCAACAGGCTTAGTTCGTAACCAAAAATAATGAGCATATCCCCTTGTTTGATACGAAACTCCGGAGCAGGCTTGAAGATAAAAAACTTCTCATCTTCCATCAGGTAGAGGTTATGCACATCCTCCGCGCTCCATTCCCGTTCGGTGATGATGCCAAAGAGCAGTAACTTTCGTTGCGGGAAATTCACTTCCGAAACACTTTGCCCACAAACGGATGTTTCTTTATCAATCCGCACTGTCTCCAGCAACACATTCCTCTTTCCCCGCAGAATATTATAAATCGCATCAAAGGCGACCGGACGGCCAACGTACTCTGCCGCCATCTGACCAACAATCTCTGACGGGGAGATTACGTGATTGGCTCCCGCAAGCGTTAGTTTTCGCACCACTTCCCGGGAACCGGCTCTGGAGATAATACGCAGGTCGGCATTCATACGCCTTGCGCTTATTGTAATAAAGACATTTTTTACGTCATTGTTGGTTACACATATCAGTGTATGAACACGGTCGTGCAGCCCGATGGTTTCCAGCAATTCATTGTCGGAAGCGTCTCCTACTACCGCAAGATAACCTCTTTTGGTCGCCAGTTTCACCTTTTCCTCTTTCAAATCGATAATCATAAAACGCTGACGGGTTGCCGCAAACCTTTTAGCCACCACTTGACCTACCTCACCAAAGCCACAGATAACGATATAAGGCTGACCGCGCTCCAGTTCGGAGATGTCCCTGCTCCCGCAATTCACCAATCTTTTCATTAAAGGCCGCTACAACAATGGATGTGGCAAAGGCAAGAACCCCAATGCCTGATATGATCAGCGCCAATGCAACTACCCTTCCTTCGGTGGTGTGTGGCGTAATATCGCCATAACCTACTGTAGAAAGGGTAACCATGGCCCAGTAAATGGCATCAAAGATATTATTGATATTGCTATCCGGCAGGCCGCCTTCAAACACATAGATGGCACTTGCCGCAGCCGTGACTACGAAAACCATGAAGAATGCCAGAATGTAAAACTCGAAGCGTCGTTCAGCCAGTGCCTCGGTCATGCCATGAATGCTGCGGGAGTAGCGGAACAGTTTGAATAACCGGAAAAGCAAAAATACCCGCAGTAACCGGATAGGCCGATAGCTGGGCAGGATGGCGAGCAGGTCAATAATCGCCAATGGGCTGGTGATATAGTCCCACTTGAGCTTTGCGACCTCGAACAGAGCCGAGCGAATGCTAAAAGGCAGGCAGAGAAATTCGGACTGCCGGTAGTGATCAATAACCGTTTTATGTATATCGCCAACAATCCATATTCTGGCAAGGTACTCCACGATAAAGATCGTTACAGCAAGATCTTCCACCCATTTCATCCAGGGCTGGAATGGATTGTCTACCGTGTATACCAGCAGCGCGACACTGATAAGGACCAGCAGAATCATTCCTGAATCGAAATATCGTTTGTAGGGCGAACGAGGATCATCCAGAAAGTTGCGCGCGATAGCTTTGGCTTTTTCATAGCCATTACTGGCTTCCAGAAAAAGACATAATTGCACAAGCAACTTATTAAATATCATCAGGCAAGATTCCATAAAGTGATTTGGCCAGCTGCCTACCGGGAATGCTAACTACTTGAAAAATAAAAGTAAAATGTACTAATCCAGAGAGAAACGATTAACATTCCAGGGAAAACTTTTATCATTTATTTCAAGCTATTGATCTATAACGATCTATCCAATACAGCGGAGATAACGATGCGTAAAAAACTCAGCGTCCGGCGCAGTATATTTGAAGTATAGCCGCAACACGAGACTGACTGACAGACGATGAACTAAAGGCCATTTTGCAATGGGCATTAGCAGGTATCACGTCAAGGCTTGCTTTTTGCCTTTTCAGCCGACGAGCCATTGGCTTTGCCGGCACAGGCAAGATGAAAGACCCAACCTTCCCCTTTACCCGTATTATGTGCTGTACATTTTTTCGTTTCATTTTTCTTGTAGCCCCCCTTTTCACAAGGCCTCTGAAATATCTTGCATGATCATGCTTGACTTGGTGTTAAAGCTACACTAACATTTAAGTGTACTTAATACACTAACGAAGGATCCATCATGTTCAACTACGCATATCCACATCCGGCATTGACCGTTGATATTGTCATCTACACCCTTCGGAATGCCGAATTGAAATTACTGCTGATTAAACGCGGCGGCCAGCCCTATAAGGGAAAATGGGCTTTGCCCGGTGGCTTTGTGCAAATGGATGAAGGGTTGGAGGAGGCGGCCCGGCGCGAACTGGAGGAAGAGACCGGTGTCAGCGGAGTTTATCTGGAACAGCTTTATACCTTTGGCGAACCTGGGCGGGATCCCCGTGAGCGTGTAGTTACGGTGGCCTGGTATGCACTCATTCCTTCTGACCAGATCCATATTCGTGCGGCATCTGATGCGGAGGCGGTTGGTTGGTTTGGTGTGGACGAACTGCCTGAGCTGGCATTCGATCATTCGCAAATTGTGCAAATGGCGCACAAGCGACTGGTGGCAAAGCTGGATTATTCCACTCTGGCTTTTCAATTTATGCCGTCTGAATTTACCCTGACCCAGTTGCAGCAGGTGTATGAAACCATTCTGCAACAGGAAATGGATAAACGTAATTTTCGCAAATGGGTGCTGGCCCTGGAGGCTATTGAAGAAACCGGACATAAGCAACGAGAGGGCCAGCATCGCCCGGCAAAGCTGTACAGAGTTAAAAACCCCGGGCGGGTTGATGTAATCAAGTAAACAACATATCGCAGTAGGGATGACGAACCAGTAACCAGAGAGGTGCAACATGAGTAATATTAAAAAATACGGATTTTTAACACACTCTCGCAGTGAGCCGAATTTTTATGTCATTCACTACAGAAAAGGGAAAAAAGTCGCCAGTGGCAAAGGTCTGGCTTTCTGGTTTTTGCCAGTCGACAGCGGTATTGTTGAAGTACCCACCGATGATCGGGAACTGCAATTCATTTTTCAGGGTCGTTCGCTCGATTTCCAGAATGTGACTGTGCAGGGTGAATTAAGCTATCGGGTTGTTGATCCACAAGTATTGGCGGAACGCCTGGATTTTTCCATAGACCTGAAAAGTGGGCAATATCTTGGTCAGCCCATTGAGCAAATGGGCAATCTGTTCAGCGGCACTTTGCAAAAACATGCGGTTAAACAGCTGGCATGCAGTCCGGTACAGGAACTGGTAACAGAAGGCGCGCAGCGTTTACAAAAAGCCATCGAGAACAATTTTGCCAATGAAGCTGTCTTTGAAGGTTTGGGTGTGCAATTGGTCAGTCTGCGTGTGATTGAACTTAACGCCAGCGCTGAACTG
Organism: gamma proteobacterium symbiont of Bathyaustriella thionipta; assembly: GCA_025656895.1. Taxonomy (GTDB): domain Bacteria; phylum Pseudomonadota; class Gammaproteobacteria; order Chromatiales; family Chromatiaceae; genus JAHXHF01. Next base: position 3,000 of record JAHXHF010000076.1, on the reverse strand, counting down.
GAAAGGGCCTTGCAGATTCCAACCCATGAGCGGATTCAGCAGAATGCGGATGAGGCCACTTTTCAACGCCGCGCCCTGGCAGTGGAAAAGGAAAGTGCCATTGCTGAAAATGAGTTGCAGATTCGTATTGAACTGGCCACCCGGGAAGAGCATTTGATTGCACAAAATGGCCAGAATGAACGCCGTCGGGTGCAGGAAGAAGCCGGTGCCAATGAAACCCTGGCAAAAGCCAAAATTGATCGCAAGCAGCTTGAAAGCGAAGCAAGCATCAAACGGAATAATGCTCACACAGAAGCTGAGATTCAGCAGGCGCGCTTACGTGCTTCGGCTGACAGCGAAAGCCAGCGTTTAGCGGCTGAAACCAGTGCAGTAAATCGTCGTGAGACCAGTGCGGCTGAAGCCGAGGCGATTCGTAACGAAGGTCTGGCCGAAGCGGAAAAAATGCAAGCCGTTGGTCTGGCCGAGGCGGCGGGAGTTAAAGAGCGCATGGCGGTGTATGAAAACCTGCCCGCCAATGTCGTTTTTGCACTGGCTTTGCAAGAGGTAGCCGGTAAATTGAAGAAGATTGAACACATTAATATTACCCCAGACGTGTTGCAGACCAATCTGGCCGATCTCTTCGGTGCCGGCGCACAAACGCTGCAAAATATGAGTCGGGACTAGCTCAATGAGTCGGCACTCGCCACGGGTAGTTGTGATCACACGGGATACAGACTATGAAATGCTGATCGCGCATCACGCTACCCGTGGTCAGGCCGAATTCTTTCTGTCTTCTCGCCGACAATCCATAGCGGAACTGGAACGCCGCCATCAACGCGTCATGCAGGCTTTACAGCGGGTAACAAGCCAGATTCCTGCTGACTGGCGGCGGAACCGGGTGCGGCGAGAAGAACTGGATCGATTTCTGTTTGAACCACAGGATCTGGTGATTGCCGTTGGCCAGGATGGACTGGTTGCAAATGTTGCCAAATATCTTCAGGGGCAGCGCGTTATCGGCGTTAATCCAGACCAGACGTTCAATGAAGGCATCCTGGTTCCCTTCGCGGCTGATCAAATATCCGACATTCTTGAGGATGCCATGTTTGGCGAGCCTGCCGTGCAGCAACGCACCATGGTAAAAGCCTGTCTGGATAACGGACAAACATTAGTAGCGCTGAATGAACTTTTTATCGGCCATCGCAGTCATCAGTCGGCTCGTTATGTTATTCGCCGGGAAGATCGTTCCGAACATCAATCTTCATCCGGCATTATTGTCGCCAGCGGCACAGGCTCCAGCGGCTGGGCACGTTCTATCCACAGAGAACGTGCCGATCAACTCAAGCTACCGCAACCGGAAAACAGGACGCTGGCCTTCTACGTGCGCGAGGCTTTTCCCGGCAACGCCAGCGGAACATCATTAACCGCCGGCCTGCTGCACAAGGATGCTCAATTACAGGTACTTTCAGAAATGAACAGCAACGGTATTATTTTTGGTGATGGCATTGAGAACGATTTTCTGCAGTTTAACTGGGGCACCCGGGTGACAATCGGTGTGGCTGAGCAATGTCTTAATCTGCTGCGTAATGAAAAGGCAGGAGGAAGAAGCACATGACTGACAACAAAAGCATAAACGGCTGTCTGCTGGGCACCGCCGTAGGAGACGCCATCGGCCTGCCTTATGAAGGCCTTTCCGCCCGCCGTGTTCAAAAATGGGCCGTTAATCCTCTCCGGCACAGGTTGTTATTAGGTCATGGCATGCTGTCCGATGACAGCGAACATAGCTGCATGGTGGCCCAGGCACTGATTGCCAGCGCCGGCAAGCCGCAGTCTTTTCGTTCACAACTTGGCTGGCGCATGCGCTGGTGGGTGGCCGCACTGCCTGCCGGTATCGGTCTGGGAACCTTGCGCGCCTGCATGAAATTGTGGCTGGGCTTCAGTGCCCGCAGCAGTGGTGTATTCACAGCCGGCAATGGCCCTATGATGCGCAGCGCCATCATCGGTGTTTATGCCGGCCATGATACCGCCCTGATGCAGCAACTGATATCGATCAGTACGCGCATAACACACACCGACCCGAAAGCGGAAAAAGCGGCTTTTATAGTCGCCTGGATGGCCAGTCTTGCAAGCCGTTCAAAACCCATTACGGCCCATCAACTGCAACAGCAACTGTGCCATCATATTCAGATAGACGAAGATCTGGACAAGCTGATAAAAGCCGCCATAGCCAGCGCCACCAGCAATGAAACCGCAATGCAGTTCTGCCAACACAATGGTATGGGCAAGGGTGTATCCGGTTACTGTTATGCCAGCCTTACAGTAGTCTTGCAGATTTGCCTGCGCTTGCCGGATCAGTTTGAACAGGCGATAACAGAAATAGTATTGTGTGGCGGTGATACCGATACCGTAGCAGCCATTGTCGGCGGTATTATCGGAGCCCGTGTCGGACCGAACGGCATTCCCGCCCGGTGGCTGACAAAACTGACCGATTTCCCCCGCTCCACCCGTTGGATCAGCCGTCTGGGAAATACCCTGGCGCTGAGTGTGAAACAAAAGCAAACTACGCCCAGCATTTTTTACCCGTTTGCCTTACTGCGCAATCTGCTGTTTATGCTGTTGATTCTGGCGCACGGTTTCAGGCGTTTGCTGCCACCTTATTAACCCGACAAACAACTTTCAGCCATTTTTTTAGCCGCTGAAAAATCGCTCTTGCCACTACCCAGCCTGGGAATAGTATCAACCTTTATGAGTTGCGCCGGGCGCATGATGGGCGGCAATTCAGAATTTTTGATCTGTGCTTTCAGTGCAGGCTCTGTTAATTTTCCCGCGAATAGCAGAATCAGTATTTCACCTTTTTCTCATCTGGCAGTACCACTTATGTGATCTCACTTTTTACCTGTCATTCAATGGTAGCTCCGATTATTCTGGCTTAGGCTATTTAGTGTTTGAACGAAAACGATTAAACCCTAAGAAAAACAATAATCTATATACTGTTCAGTGGACTAAAGATTATAATGCCTGTAT
>JAHXHF010000191.1 GCA_025656895.1 gamma proteobacterium symbiont of Bathyaustriella thionipta | reverse complement strand
TTCACCGGAGTTTTCACTTGTTTTTAAACAAAAAAACACCGTTTTTCTTAATTATTTCAATGGGTTGGCGTTTATGGACGGTAACTAACTAGTTATCCAGCATAGAACTGGATTGCCCCAACTTGCTGCTCAATGTGCGATATTGTATGGCACTGGCTTTATCCAGACCTATACCGGTAACAGTCTGACCGTTAAAGCTGCCACCATCCACCATTAAGGCAAAGGCATGATTAGGTACACCGCTGTTGCTGTGCACACCACCATTATCCGAACTTCCACAGAAATAGTTAGCACTGGTCACCTTGTCAGGATCACCAAAAATCGTGGGATCCTGCATATTTCTGATTGCACCAATACCGGGGATATCCTCACCCATACTCCAACGTAAGGTTGGAGTATCCGTACCTCCAGCATTGCTTAAGTCCACGGCTTCACCAAATATATCGGAATAGGATTCATTCAGTGCACCGGATTCATCCTGATAAATAAGATCGGCGGTATTCTGGGTAACCGCATGCGTCAGTTCATGAGCAACCACATCATCTGCCGCCGAAAAGCCGGAACCATAAGCCATCTGGGTGCCATTCCAGAAAGCATTCTGCATGTCCGGACAAGTTGAGTCAAAGTCACTGCCACAAACCCGCACCGATGAGGTAATGGTTGCGCCGACACCATCATAACTGTCACGGCCAAATCGGCTGAAGTAGAAGTCGTAGGTGTCACCGGCATAATCATGAGCATCATTCACATCACTGGCGGCGGCTGCAGGGTTGGTATCCCCGCTAATATCCCCGGACGTCACCGGCCCCTGTCCTTCCGAACGTTCCAGAGTACCCGGCAGAACATTATCCTGATTAGCTGAGTTATAGGTTTGCCGGTTCTTGGCGGTTGTCAGTTGATTGACGCGTTTGCTCACGCTTCCTGTCACCGCATCAATCCATAATAATTCACGTGCGCCGGATCCTGTCACTTCAATAAACCAGGTCAGTTTGGGATGACTGTTGGCTCTGGCACTGAAGACGCTTTTATCCAGTATCTGCAGTTGAGGGTTGGAAAAGTTCAGATCGGCAGGACCGTGAGTACGCAAGGCTAATCGACGGGCGGTTTCCAGCGCGGCTCGGGCTGTAATAACAGGGGTAACAGCAAGCTCTTTAAAATCAGCCACAAGATGTGTATTAACACTGCTAATTCCTGCAGCTGTCATAGATACGTTAGCATAGGTTCCCGCTACCGGAATGCCCAGGTATAATTGCTGCTGGTGTGATTGAGTATAGCCATTGACATCGGCTGTACTTTTTCTTGTTACTCGAAGATCAAGAACAGTATTTTGTTTAACCAAAAGATCCTTATATTGATTTAAAAAATGTTGCGCCCGCACATCAGCACCCAGTGCGTTTGCCCCAAAAGCACGAGTTCTGGCAACCGGCACTGAAATGAAACTGGCATATCCCTGGGCATTCTGCTGTACAACAACCCCGTTACCAGCACTGGACTGTAACGAAGTTTTCGCTAAATTAAAGGCTTCAGTATCATTGGCAGAGACGGTTGAGATCATCATGACCTACATCAAAGTGGCCAGCAGTATCTTGTTAAATAACACTTTTTTACGACCACTGACATTTAATTCAATTTTCATGAGCCTCTTTCTCCAATACAATTCAATATCCTGATATTAGCCATTGTACCAGCACAACCGGTTTACAGGTAAATGCCCCTCCGGTTTCAGCCAGTGCAGTATTCAAATGGGCCATAAAGATTATAACTGCATCACTCATTCAATAAAACCAGGAAAGCACATAATAGTCTTATATTTTCAATAACTTAAAAGCTATTTTATGTAATCAAACAAGAATTCCATGGGTATAAATGCTTGATATCGTCTTAACTTCGCATCATTCTAACAGCAAGAACACGGCTCCCGGCAGAAAACAGGATTAGGATAACTAAACAATGAACCCACAATGGCAAGCCTTTTTACTCACCCAGGGCGCTTCTTTTGATGCCGCCGGGCGTGCACAATTTGCAGCATCAGATCAGCACAGCGAATGCCTGCTGGCGGATCTTTCCTGGCTTGGAACAATTTCTGCCGAGGGTGCGGACACCTCTGAGTTGCTGCAGGGGCAACTGACCAGTGATGTACGAGAGTTGTCAGACAAACACAGTCTGCTGGCCGGGCTGTGCAATCCCAAAGGCCGTGTACTGGCCTGTTTTCGTCTTTTTCAGACATCTGGCGGGGAAATTCTTTTACAGGCTCCCGGGCTCCGTATTCAGCCTATGCTGAAACGTCTTGGTATGTTTGTGTTGCGCGCCGATGCCCGCTTTACTGATGTCAGTGATGAACGCATCAGTCTGGGTTTGATGGGAGAAAACGTGAGCGCAGTTATTGCCTCTGTTTTTGGTATACCGGCACCCGACAATGAAAATGATGTGATGGAACACGATGGTATGCTGCTGGCGCGTATAGGCGCAGATCGTGTTCAACTGATTGTGCCGGCAGCGCGGGCACAAGCCTGCTGGCAACAACTCAGCCAGCAGGCCACGCCTGTTTCCTCAGATGAATGGTCTCGCCGGGATATTCTGGCCGGTCTACCCACAGTGTACGATGAAACCAGCGAAGCCTTTGTTCCGCAGATGTTGAATCTGCAACGGGTAGAGGCCATCAGCTTTACCAAAGGCTGCTATACCGGCCAGGAAGTGGTGGCACGCATGCAATACCTGGGCAAATTGAAACGGCGTATGTACATCGGCCATGTGGATACAGATCAGCGGCCACAAGCCGGTGATGAAGTTTTCTCGCCCGACAGTGCTTCCGGCCAGGGTGCGGGAAAGCTGGTGGACGCACGCCCCGCCCCACAGGGTGGCTATGATTTACTGGCCGTAGTCGAAGTCAAAAGCGCGCAAGCCGATAATGTACACCTGGGCAGTCTGGATGGCGCTTTGATCAGCCTGCATGAGCCTCCTTATGGCTTTGAGGAAGAAACCGGATAAAACTCAGCAAGAAAATCAAGCTAAACAAGTAACTGCTCAGATTCAGCTTCCCAGGCCGCGATAGCCTGTAAGGCGGCCTGCCACTTCGGATCTTCATGATAGTGGCTGCGGCTGGTCTGCTGACGCCCGTGTAAACGGATGCAACGAATGTGTGAAACCGGATCAAAGGTCTGGTTGGCCAGGTCATCCACCACCTGCACAGCCGCATCCCGATCATTGCACACCAGCACCATGTCACAACCGGCTTCCAGTGCCGTGCCGGCTCTATCCTGCACCGAACCACTGGCGGCAGTGGCCTGCATGGACAGATCATCACTGAAAATCACACCATTAAAATTTAATTTCCCGCGCAATACTTCACGCAACCAGTAGCGTGAAAAACCGGCCAGATCGCGATCAACCGACGCATAAATCACATGTGCCGGCATGATAGCTTCCAGACCGTTATCAATCAGCCGCCGAAAGGGAAACAGGTCAGTTTGAATATCATTCATGGTGCGTTCATCAACCGGCAGTTCAGTATGTGAGTCTGCCGCCACGCCCCCATGACCGGGAAAATGTTTGCCGACCGACACCATACCCGCCTCTCGCGCGCCGTGACACCAGGCAATCGCCAGTTCAGCAACGCTGGACGGTTGTTGATGGAAGGCGCGGTCACCAATCACCGTACTCAGCCCATGATCCAGATCCAACACCGGGGCGAAACTGAAATCTACACCGGCGGCACGCAATTCGGTAGCCATCAGCCAGCCGGCCTGCTCACACACCTGCAGACCCTGTTCGGCTTTGCGATCGTACAGGCGACCGTACCAGGCAGCGGGCGGCAGGCGACTGAAGTCTTTCTGGAAGCGTTGCACCCGCCCGCCTTCCTGATCCACTGCAATCAGCAGATGCGGTTGGCGCAGCGCGTGAATATCTCGGCAAAGCTGCTGCAACTGATCAAAATCACAAAAATTGCGGCTGAAAAGAATGACCCCACCCACCACAGGATGAGCCAGTAGTTCTCGATCTTCAGCACTGAGTTCAGTGCCGGCTATATCCAACATGACAGGGCCGTTGGTCATGTTCTTCTCCCAAAAGAAACAGCCGCCGAATATAACCCTGCCACTGTGGAATAGCTAGCCATCAAGCCGCTTCAGCCATTACCCTGCCTGCTTTTCCAGGTTGATTGTTCGGTTTGATCACGCAAACGATCACCCAGATGATTGACCGCAAACACCACCAGTGACAAGGCGATACCCGGCACAATGACAAAATGTGGCGCAACCAGTAAATAGCGACTGCCATCACGGATCATACTGCCCCAGGAAGGGTCGGGGGCCTGTATACCCAGTCCCAGAAAGGACAGTCCGGCTTCAGCAATCACCATGCCGGCTATGCCAAAAGTGGCTTCAACGATCAAAGGACCTTTTATCAGCGGCAACAGGTGTCGCCAGAAAATAATCCGGGTAGGGCTTCCCAGTGCGATGGCCGCCTGCACATGGTCCCGTTGACGCAGGCTCATAACCTGCGCGCGGGTGAGTCGCGCGTAGCCGATCCAGCCGACGGCAATCAGCGCGATAAACAGATTGCTGATTCCCGCACCCAGCACCCCGGCCAGCGCAATCGCCAGTAACAGACCGGGAAAGGCCAGAAAAATATCAATAATGCGGGAAATCAGTGTATCCACCCAGCCGCAGAAATAACCGGCCAGCATACCCAGCAATGTCCCCAACAGCATGGACAGGCTGGTTACCCCGACCGCCACCAGTAATGAGATACGCGCGCCGCCCATGAGCCGGTCAAACAAAGGCCGTCCAAGATCATCGTAACCCAAAGAAACGGTTCCTCCGGGCGGCTGCAGCAGATGAGATAAATGGATTTGATTACCGCTGTCGCTGAACCAGGGACTGAGTAAAGCCATCAGCAACCAGGCGGACAGAATGCCGACACTGATAATCGTTTGCATGGATTCAGTCGGCCTGAATGCGTGGATCAAGCCGCGCATAGGCTAAATCGGTCAGCAGATTGACCGTGACATAGGTCAGCGCGATCAGCAACACCACGCCCTGCACCAGCGGATAGTCACGCTGCTGAATGGATTCTATCAATAAGGAACCAATACCCGGCCAACTGAAAATCAGCTCGGTAATCACCGCGCCACTGAGCAAAGCGCCGAACTGCAGTCCCAGCAAGGTCAGCAGCGGCAAGGCCGCATTACGCAACACATGCCGCCACATGATTTGCGTGGCTGGCAGCCCTTTGGCTTTAGCCGTTCTGACATAATCTTCCTGCAACACATCCAGCACACTGGCGCGCGTCATCCGTGCCAGTAAAGCAGCCATTGAAGTACCCAGTGTCAATGCCGGCAACAACACACTGGCAAAACCCTGCTGGCCACTCACCGGCAACCAGTCCAGATAGATAGCAAACAGCATGATGAGCATAGGCCCCAGCCAGAAATTGGGAATAGACAGACCGAGCAAAGCAAAGCTGCTGCTGACATGATCCGGCCAGCGATCTTTATACAGAGCCGCCGCCAAGCCTAATGGAACAGCCAGCAGCAACGCAAACAATAGAGCGACCAGAGCCAGTTGCAAGGTAGCCGGAATACGTGCAGCCAATACGCTGCTCACGGTTTGTTGTGAATGCAGGGAATGCCCCAGATCACCCTGCGTTAACGCCAGCAGATAATGTCCCAGCTGGGTTGGCAAACCTTGCTCCAGCCCCAGTGCATGTCGCAGAGCCGTATAATCAGCAGGCCGGGCATGATCCCCCAGCATCACCGCGACCGGATCTCCCGGAGCCAGATGCAGCAGAAAAAACACCAGCAGCAGCACCCCCAATGAGGTGAGCAAGGCGGCCAATATCCGGCGCAGCAAGCCACCCATCAGTAAATATCCACCCGGCTGCCACGGGCCAGCTGCGGAAAAAGCTGCAATAAATCATGATTGCGCATACGGATACAGCCATGTGAACGGGCAATACCCATAGGTTCAGTATCCGGGCAGCCGTGTATATAGATGTAACGCCGCAGGGTATCGACATGGCCGCCCCGGTTATGTCCTGATTCTGTTCCGCTCAACCACAGAATACGCGTTAATATCCAGTCTCTGTGCGGCTGCTGCTGTGCCAGTTCGGGGGTGTAGATTTCACCGCTGAAACGACGCCCGACAAAGACCGCGCCGGGCGGGCAACCTGCCCCGATCTTGATACGAACACGATGCTGTCCACAGGGGGTACAGCCACTGCCATGCTGCTGCCCGGCTCCGTTCAGTGCGGTGGATACCGCATATTCCTGTATCAGTGACTGCGCCTGAAAAAGCCGCAGGCGCTGTTGCTCCAGACTGATCTCAATTCGGGATGGCGGATATTTTTCAGTCATGTGTGTTCTTCTGTATCCATTGCAGCCCGTCATAATTGCCATCAGCCGCCAGCCTGTAATGGCTGATATTATTGCGCATGGCGACAAACTGGTCTTCATACCACAGCGGCAGATAGACCAGATCATCATGCAACAGCTGGTTTATCTGATCATAGCGGGCGGTGCGCTCAGCCAGCTCATTCTGCTGCTCTGCCTGCTCAATCAGCTGATCCACCTGTATATTCCGGTAGCGACCGCGATTCGCCCCCTGCGGTGACAGTGACTGGCTGTGAAACACATAGCGATAAATGTCCGGTGTATTGATACCCACCCATTTCAGGCTGTACATCTGAAAACGCCCGGCCTTGATATCCGCGAAAAAAGTGCCCCAGTCCAGACTGCGAATTTTGAGCTGAATACCCACCTGTGCTAACTGATATTGCATCACAGTAGCCAGCCGTATGCGCAGGGGATTGGTCGATGTTTTATATTCCAGCTGCAAAGGGTTTTGCACACTGTAACCCAGCTCATGCAAGAGTGCTTTGGCCTTGTCCGGATTATAGGCATACGCCTGCGGCTCTTTGGAAACCGCCCAATGTTGTAGCGGCAACAGGGTTTCAGCCAGACGCGCGCGGCCTTTCCACACATGGCGGATAATGGCCTCACGATCAATGGCATAAGCAATAGCACGGCGTATCGCCAGCTGCCCGCTGAGGGGATCCTTGAGGTTAAACCCGATATAGGCAAAATTGTCACCCGCCATGCTTTCGGTACGCAGGTTTTCATCCTCGCTCAGATAATGCATCAGTTCCGGGGACAAATCATTCTGCAGCAAATCGATCTCGCCTTTTTTCAGCTTCAGCAAACGTACTGCCGGGTCTTTTACCAGTACAATATCAAGCCGTTGCCCGTCTGCACGGCGTTTTAACTGCAGTTGTTCTTTACTGAAGTTTCACTGAAATCCAAATCAACCTGACAGTCAGCCATCAAGCCACCATACGCAAAAGCAGTGAAACAAAATCTTTTTCC
>JAHXHF010000080.1 GCA_025656895.1 gamma proteobacterium symbiont of Bathyaustriella thionipta | reverse complement strand
CTTGCATTGTAACCCTGAGTCTTGTCTTATTACAGGGCATACAATGCTCAGACAGCGTCAGAGGTTATGCACTTATTATACGAATTCAGGTGATTTTTATGTATTCATAGCGCATAAAACAGCCTTATACCGATTTTTTCAGCATAAGTTTTTTGATGTTACCAATGGCCCTGGTTGGATTGAGGTTTTTCGGGCATACATCGACACAATTCATAATGGTATGACAACGGAACAGACTGAAAGGCCCTTCCAGTTCATCCAGGCGTTCCTCTTCAGCCTGATCGCGGCTATCCGCCAGAAAGCGCCAGGATTGCAACAAAGCGGCCGGGCCCAGAAACTTATCCGGATTCCACCAGAACGAAGGACAGGACATGGAGCAGCAACCGCACAGTATGCATTCATACAAGCCGTCCAGCTGCTCTCGCTGTTCCGGTGTTTGCAGGTTTTCCACTTCCGGCTGCGGGTCTTTATGAATCAGCCAGGGTTTGGCTTTGCGGTATTGATCATAGAATTGCGTCATATCCACAATAAGATCACGAATTACCGGCAGCCCCGGAAAAGGCCGTAGCCTGACCGGTTCTTTCAGCTCCGCAAGAGGGGTAATACAGGCTAGTCCGTTACGGCCATTGATGTTCATGCCATCCGAACCGCACACACCTTCTCCGCAGGAGCGGCGAAAACTGAGCGTTTCATCCTGTGCTTTCAAGGCCAGCAGTGCATCCAGCACCATCATGCCCGGCTCTATTGGCTCAAGCTCAAACTCCTGCATATGCGGCTTTTTGTCTGTGTCCGGGTTGTATCTGTATATTTGAAAGCGCATGACGGTTAATAAACCCTGGGCTTGGGTGGAAAGCTGTCAACCGATAAGGGTTTCATACGCACCGGTTTGTAGTCCACCTGATCGGTTTGCAGTGAATACAGCGAGTGCTTGAGCCATTGAATATCATCACGCTCTGGGTAATCCATGCGTGAATGCGCGCCGCGGCTTTCTTTGCGCAGCAAGGCTGATTTCATGGTGGCCATGGAAATATCCACCAGATTCTGTAATTCCATGGCTTCTACCCGCGCCGTATTGAATATTCGGCTGTTGTCCTGCAGGCTGACATCGGCCATGCGGGTTCGGATGGCCTGCAGTTGCTGTACGCCCTGCTGCATGACATCTTCGGTGCGGAACACGCCGCAATGGCTTTCCATCACCTGACGCAGTTCGGCACGTAAATGATCAACCGTTTCTCCCTCACCGCTTTGCTGCCAGCGTTGGTACTGCGACATGGCCTGTTCAACACTGGCTTCATTCAATGCACGGTGATACGGATTTTCCTGCAAATAAGTGGCCATACGGTTGGCAGCCGCCCGCCCGAATACCAGAATATCCAGCAATGAATTACCACCCAGGCGGTTACCGCCATGCACCGACACGCAGGCACATTCACCGGCCGCATACAGTCCCTGAACGGCTTCTTCCGGCCCGTGTCTTTGTGGCGCAACCACTTCACCATGGCGATTGGTGGGGATGCCGCCCATCACATAATGTGCGGTGGGGAAAACCGGAATGGGTTCATTCACCGGATCTATATGCAGAAAGGTACGACAAATATCACGAATACCCGGCAGGCGTTTTTTCACCACCTCGGCATCCAGATGATCGACCTTCAGCAAAACATGATCGGCATTTTCACCCAGGCCCCGGCCTTCACGAATTTCTACCGCAATGGCCCGGCTGACCACATCGCGGCTGGCCAGATCTTTGGCATGCGGCGCATATCTTTCCATGAAGCGTTCGCCGTCCTTATTAATCAGATAGCCGCCTTCTCCACGCGCGCCCTCGGTAATCAGCATGCCTTTGCCGGCTACTCCGGTCGGGTGAAACTGGAAAAACTCCATATCCTGCAAAGGAATACCGGCACGCAGGGCCATCGCCATGCCATCACCGGTATTGATATGCGCGTTGGTGTTGGTGCGGAATAACTGACCACAGCCGCCGGTAGCCAGCAAGGTGGTTTTGGCTTCTATCAACAAAGGCTGGCCGGATTCAATGTCCATGACCAGCGCTCCCTGTATCGCGCCTTCTTCATCACGAATCAGATCAATAGCAAAATATTCATCAAAAAAATGGGTTTTAGCGCGAATATTCTGCTGATACAAAGTATGCAGAATGGCATGGCCGGTACGATCAGCCGCCGCGCAGGTACGCAGGGCCTGTTCGCCGCCAAAGTTCTGGCTTTGACCGCCAAAAGCCCGTTGGTAGATGCGCCCGTTGGCTAAACGCGAAAACGGTACGCCAAAATGTTCCAGTTCATACACCAGCTCCGAGGCTGAACGACACATATATTCAATCGCATCCTGATCACCCAGATAGTCACTGCCCTTGATGGTGTCATACATGTGCCAATGCCAGTTATCCGGCACTACGTTGGCCAGCGCCGCGTTTACCCCGCCCTGCGCGGCGACTGTGTGTGAACGGGTAGGAAAAACCTTGGATACCACTGCTACGCGTCGCTTTGAATCGGATAATTGCAGAGCAGCACGCAGGCCGGCACCGCCCGCGCCCAGAATCAGGGTATCAAAACGTCTGCGTTCCAATGGGGGGTTATCAGCCATATTCAACCTTGAACAAACACACCGAGCATAATAAACAGCCCCCAGAGGGCGCAGGCTGCCAGATAAACAGCCAGCAGACTGAGCAAGGTCAGCCGCCAGCTCTGGGCATGGACATAATCAATAAAGACATCCCGCATGCCTATCCATGCGTGCCACAGCAGGGCAAAAAGCACCAGCAGAACCAATACGGTTATGCCGCTCATGCTTAACCAGGCCCGCCATTGCATAACCCCTTCGGGGGGTGAGGCAAGCAGTTTGAGGGCGAACAACAACACGCCTGCCGCAACCAGCAGGGAAGTAATGCGTTGAATAATCCAGGCTTTCAGGCCACTGGCTTTGCGGCTCATAGCAACCACATCAGTAGCAGGCTGCTACAGGGGGCCAGCAGCAATACCAGCCAGGCAGAGAGACGTGCGCTTTGTTTGTCCACTCCCTGATCGATATCAATCAGTAAAAAACGAACACCGGAAAACAAGTGATGCAGCAGCACCCACAACAACAGGAACAGGATGACTTGCCCGCTTATTCCATTAAACCAGTTGAAGGCGGATTGAAAACCGACTTGCGATGAAACCGACAACTGCAACCAGTACAGCAGTGGCGGAATCATGTGAACGGGTAGGAAAAACCTTGGATACCACTGCTACGCGTCGCTTTGAATCGGATAATTGCAGAGCAGCACGCAGGCCGGCACCGCCCGCGCCCAGAATCAGGGTATCAAAACGTCTGCGTTCCAATGGGGGGTTATCAGCCATATTCAACCTTGAACAAACACACCGAGCATAATAAACAGCCCCCAGAGGGCGCAGGCTGCCAGATAAACAGCCAGCAGACTGAGCAAGGTCAGCCGCCAGCTCTGGGCATGGACATAATCAATAAAGACATCCCGCATGCCTATCCATGCGTGCCACAGCAGGGCAAAAAGCACCAGCAGAACCAATACGGTTATGCCGCTCATGCTTAACCAGGCCCGCCATTGCATAACCCCTTCGGGGGGTGAGGCAAGCAGTTTGAGGGCGAACAACAACACGCCTGCCGCAACCAGCAGGGAAGTAATGCGTTGAATAATCCAGGCTTTCAGGCCACTGGCTTTGCGGCTCATAGCAACCACATCAGTAGCAGGCTGCTACAGGGGGCCAGCAGCAATACCAGCCAGGCAGAGAGACGTGCGCTTTGTTTGTCCACTCCCTGATCGATATCAATCAGTAAAAAACGAACACCGGAAAACAAGTGATGCAGCAGCACCCACAACAACAGGAACAGGATGACTTGCCCGCTTATTCCATTAAACCAGTTGAAGGCGGATTGAAAACCGACTTGCGATGAAACCGACAACTGCAACCAGTACAGCAGTGGCGGAATCAGAAGCAACAGAATAATGCCGCTGATACGGTGTAAAACCGACAACACAGCCATTACCGGCATCCGAATTTGCAGCACATTCAGAAAAACCGGCCGACCGTCTGCAGACATTAGAACTGCAACTCTTCAATCAGTTTTTGTATGGCTATAACCGTACCTACATCCGGGTTGATGAGTTCAAAACCGGTATCATAAAAATCCGGGTTTATATCGGTTTTAGACCAGATACTGCGGGCATTCATTTCAATGGACTCGGCTTCACCCGAATCAACCGGCACTTCCATGCGAATGCTGTATTCCTGGTTTTCGCGCAATTGATGATTACTGATCAACATCAAACCATCACGGGAGATATCCACCACATGCCCCAGTAAAGAACCATCAGCCTGATCAAATACGCGCAAATAATAAATTAAACGCCAACGCTCCAGGGTGCGGTTCTCGGTATCAGGTTGGTAGGTATTCATTTTTCCCTCCGCAGGAAAATATAGACTTGCATCATCGATGAATATAGCAGGAAAATGCCGGCAATCATTCAGCAAGTTCATAATGAGCCACTATTTCATCCGAAGTGAACACTTTTATGTCAGCAAGGGTGGCATCGGGCAATCAATAATACTGGCCAGTGCCCGTAATAATTCGGTTTCGGTGGCGGTCACCCGTTCATCATACATAATACCGGCCGCGCATGCCTTTAACAGCTGTGGCTTGCGCAGGGGCTTCAGCCGAGCCAGTTTATCGGTGGCAGCATCCAGTGCCTGCAGATTGATATCCTGCTTGTCCAGTAATTTCAAACCCTGCAGACCGGAAGCCTGGCTGCAGGCATCAAAAACACCTTGAATGTGCTGTTGATTACCACCTTGTGACCAGGCCAGTACCGAAAACAACAGTCTGCAGGATTCTTTTAGTGGTTGCAAAGAGCTGTAACGGGCCGACCTGGGTGATTTTTGCAAAAAATCACTGTCCAGCGTGCGGGTGATGATTTTTTCCAGCGACCATTCAAACATGGTGACGCGATTGTCCATTTTAATCAAAGCGTCCATATTACGCTTGAACAGGGCATATTGATCCAGTGACAACTGGCGCAAGGCCGGCATACACAAATCAATCAGAGTCAAACGATGCTGCTCGTCCAGATTGGTCATATCAGGCTGCAGCTGTACCACTTTGTCATACACACCGGCATCCGCATGCTGCTGCAAATGATCAAGCTGTGCCTGCTGAATACCCGTATCTTCATCCAGAAACAGACAGTACACCAGAGCCCGCGCACCCCAGGGTTCATGGGCGGCTCCGGTGAGCGCATCGGTCAAACCATTGATAACCTGGCGAGCCTCACGCAAATGACCGGCATCCGGCCGCCCGACCTGTTGCAGAGCCTCTGCGGTGGCGGCGCCTACCGCCATACCGGCCAGAATACGTTCACGCTTTGTGCTTGAACTCTCTTTCTGTGTGGATGAAGATTGATCATCACGACTACGCCGGGTTAGAAATTTTCCGTCCCAATGCTTGTCGATACGTTTAATGCGTACATCCAGAGGAGGATGGGTAGCCAGAATGCCACCGAAAAACTGTTTCACCCCTTCTGCGAAATAAGCATGGCTCATTTCCGGCGCATCCGGATTATTGATCTGTGAGCCCGCGCTTAAACCACCAATGCGTTTCAGAGCACCGCCAATACCATCGGGGTTACGGGTAAACTGTACGGCTGACGCATCGGCCAGAAACTCACGCTGACGACTGACCGCTGCTTTGATTAAATTACCAAAAAAAGTACCCGCGTAACCGATTACCATCAGGCCGATTGGCATGGCATTGTTGCCACGTGAATTACGTGAACTGCCTGTAAACATGGTGGATCGAAAAATAAAATAGCCAATCAGCCCGATCAATAAAATACCGTGCAGAATTCCAATCAGACGCACGTTCAAACGCATGTCACCGTTCAGAATATGGCTGAATTCATGCGCGATAACTCCCTGTAATTCATCCCGGCTGAGTTCTTCAATACAGCCCCGGGTAACGCCGATTACCGCATCATTGGGGGTAAAGCCGGCCGCAAAAGCATTAATGCCCGCTTCTTCCTCCATCACATACACGGGCGGAACCGGCATGCCCGAGGCAATCGCCATTTCCTCTACCACATTCAATATCTTGCGATGTAGCGCATCGCTTGTATTCGGGCTAATCAGGCGACCGCCCAGTGCTTCGGCCACTTTTTTTCCACCACCGGATAACTGCGAGATTTTGTACATACTGCCACCGAAGACCACCAGCCCTACGGCCAGCGCAACCAGTGCGGCATTTTCCCAGTTAAATTGCGCCAGAAAAGTATTGAAACCAGGGTTTTCTACGCCGCTGGCAAAAGTCATGCCCGCCATCAGCAGAAAATTACTTAAAACCACCAGGCTGAGTACAGCCATCACAAACAGCAATACCAGCTTGCCGGTGCTGCTTCTGGCCTGATCCTGTGCGCTGAAAAAATCCATGAATGGTTATAAACCTGTGTTAAAAAAACCAGCCGGTCGGGTTGGGGTGAGCTTCTTTTTTATCCAGAAATTGCATACCCTTAACGCAGCGGACAATCAGCCAGACCACCCAGAACAATAACAGCAGATAGCCGATCAGCACGATGGCCAGTAGAAAACCGGTGACCAGATACAGCAAGCCTATCCAGAAAGTTCTGATCTGAAACTGATAATGGCTTTGTAACCATTCGGGTGCTTCGGCACGATTGATGTACGCCATGACCACGCCCACAATACCGGTCAGACCAAACACCAGCCCGACCAGATACAGGATATAAATAATTTTCGCCTGATTTTCGCTGGAAGAATCCTGATTTACTATGTCGTTCATATCGCCTCCAAAATGTTGTTCACTGCTTCCCGATCAGGACATTAAAAAGAAACTTTAGGGGCTGCCTGAATCTGCTCGGTATCCGCAAATTCCAGCAGTTCGGCATCCTGGGAATGACCAAACATGCCGGCCAGTACGTTTTGCGGGAAGGACTGCTTGTACGTGTTGTAATTCATCACCTGATCATTGAACGCCTGGCGCGAAAAGGCCACCTTGTTTTCGGTGCTGGTCAGCTCTTCACTGAGTTGCATCATGTTCTGGTTGGCTTTCAAATCCGGATAGGCTTCCATCACCATATTGAACCGCCCCATGGCGCTGCCTAACACACCCTCAGCATTTCCCAGACCTTTGATGACACCGGCATTACCCGGATCAGCCGCCGCCTTGCTGAGCATTTGAGAAGCCGCATTACGGGCGGCAATAACCGATTCCAGCGTCTCGCGTTCATGCTTGAGATAACCTTTGGCGGTTTCGATCAGATTTGGAATCAAATCATAGCGGCGTTTTAACTGTACCTCTATTTGCGCAAAACCGTTTTTATAGCGGTTTTTCAATGCCACCAACTGGTTGAAAATTGAAATAAAATAACTGAAGTTTCACTGTTTTTTTAAGAATCTTGTTTGGCAAAAACCATTCATAAGCATGCTCATGCTACCGATAGAAATAACTTATAA
>JAHXHF010000379.1 GCA_025656895.1 gamma proteobacterium symbiont of Bathyaustriella thionipta | reverse complement strand
GAGTCAAAACAAAACGTCTAAAAGCAGGCTGGGATAATGACTATTTGCTGCGGGTAATCAATGGATGAATTTAAGTCCGATTGCCCTACGTGCATATGCTGATAGGGATACCGCCGAGCTTATCGGTATTGAAAGCCGTACAGTTTCTGAAAGGAAAGAGTTCGCACAAGATGCTCATGGAGTTTCCTCAGCTAAAAAAGAGATACTGGGGTCAACATTTGTGGGCCCGAGGTTACTGGGTAGCCTCAAGCGGAAATGTGACAGACGAAGTCTGGAAGAAGTATATAGAAAATCAGAAGCCCAATGATCCAGACGATGAATTTAGTGTGCTGTAAGTAGTCTTTAGGCGAAATGACCGGCTTTCAGCCGTAACGTGAAACCACCTGCTTCAGGCCGGTGGAGCATTCATTTTAGTTGATGGGGGCTGGTTCACTTTGTTCAATTTCATGCTCTGTTGAATGACGGGGTGCGAAGCCCAGAAGCTCTACCTGGCCACCGTTTTGAAAGCGCGCCCATACCAGGCGTCTGTGCACAATGCCGCTTTTATCGATACTGAGAATACCGGTTTTTCCATCCAGACTTTCTTCGCTGGCAAGATGCAGGCGGCCTAAATTGGCGGCCAGGTGCCAGGCATCCATTCCCATTGCGTATAAGCGTAGATAACGTAAATCAAGGGCTTTGACGCTGGCAGAAAATTGTTGAAGGCTGAGTGCTGTGCTGTTGTCATCACCCAGTATCCAGGGTATGTCGGCAAAGGTTGCACCATCCAGATCAATGTCTTTTTTACTGTTGGCTATTCCTGACCAGAAATGTGAGGTGGTGTACACGGGGACATCTGCGGCATGATAAAACTTGAGTTGTGGCAGTATCTGGCGGGCACTGTTGCCGCGTGCGGCGAGGAATATAAAGTCAACATCCTGGCGGCGGCGTGGTTCAAATTCTACATTTCGGCGGATGGCACTTTGCAGTTGGTTTTTACGCTGCTGGCTGGCTGCAATATTCAGGCTTTGTGTGATTTGATCACTAAAATCATAGCTGTTGGCCGGGTAGGGCTGGACATTCAGCAGGATGCCTCCTAAAGACTGCCAGTGATCAGCAAAAGCACTGGCCATTCTTTTACCCCAGCTGTCATCAGGAACCAGGGCAATGGCGGTGCGTTTGCCATCCAGCCAGGCTTTTTCGGCCAGCTGGCGGGCTTCGGATTCAGGCGATAAGGCATATTGATAAAAGCCATCAGCAGGGGGGGCGCTCAAGGTCACCTGATTCAGTGCCAGTACCGGCATGCTTAATTCATGAGATTGTTCCAGTTGTTCAACAGCCTGCTTGTTGAGCGGCCCAATCAGCAGGTCCGCACCGTCTTGTACGGCTTGTTGATAGTGTGAGCGGGTGTCAGCCTGATTGCTGTTGTCATAGAAGACCAGCGGGATGTCGCTACCTTCCGGGTCATCGTAATAGGCGGCAATCAAGCCTTCGCGTATGGCTTTGGCTGCTGCTGCGTAGGGGCCGCTTTGCGGCAATAGAACGGCAATTTTTTTCGGCCGGCGTAGCAGCGCATCAATACGTTCAATCAGGTTGTTGAGCAGTTGCTGTTCGGCCGGATGTTTGGGATAGTGCGCGCGCCATAACAACAGCCGGTCTTTGGCATGGTCTGGATCAGCCGCACCTTCTTTCCAGGCAATGCCCAGATCCAGCCAGCCCTGTGTTACCGGGTCATCGTTGGGTTTCAGGTTGTTAAGGTCGGCTACCTCTTTGTCCGCCATCAGATCCATGATGGCCTGTTGGCTGAACAGGCGTTGCTGACGGTTGCTTTGCAGCTGGGATAACTGATTCAGGCTGTGAATAGCGGCCACTGTATTGCCTTGCAGTGGCCAGGCCTCGGCATACAATTGCAGTTGCTTGATGTGTTGCTGGCGGTTCATGGCTAACTTGTCAATGGTTTTCAGACTGTTCAGCGCCTTTTGGGTATGGCCTGAGCGCAGATGTGCCTGTGCGGCAATCAGGTGGTAACGGATTTTGTCGCTGTCCTCGAAAATATCTGTTTTGATCGGCGTAAGAACACGCAGGGCAGCATTATAATCAGCGGCCATATTCCAGTTTTCTGCGGCATACAGTGATAATATGGCGCGGTCTATATCGGTCTTGGCTTTGGCGGCTGCCTGTTGCCAGCTTTCGGCCGCTTTCTGATATTGGCCGGAATGTTGCAAACTGATGGCCTGGCGGGCATCAGCACCATTCAGCAGGTCTTCCGAGGGTTTGTTTACATCCAGGCCGCAGCCGGTCAACAGGATGAGCAGGAAAGCGGGAATCAGGTACTTGTAATGCATGGCTATAGAGTGGGTATTTTTCAAAGTACAGCTAGTATGGTGAGCGAGATTGTCAGTGTCAATTGAAAGCGGAATCCTTTATGTGATAGCCACCCCTATAGGCAACAGGGCGGATATCAGCGAGCGTGCGTTGCAAGTGTTGCGTGACGTTGATCGGGTGCTGGCTGAAGATACCCGTCACAGCGGTAAGTTACTGTCTTTTCTTGGCCTGAAAAAGCCGATGCTGGCCGTGCATGAGCATAATGAGCGGGGGCAATTGCAATATTTGCTGGCCGAATTACAAGCCGGTAAATCTCTGGGGCTGATTTCAGACGCGGGTACGCCCCTGATCAGTGATCCCGGTTATCCACTGGTGCGGTTCCTGCGGGAGCAGGGTATTCAGATTTCCCCCATCCCGGGAGCCAGCGCATTGACCGCTGCTTTATCCGTGGCCGGGCAGCCTACCGATCGCTTCGTGTTTGAAGGATTTTTGCCGCGCGCGGGGACTGCCAGGCAGGCTCGTTTGCAGCAGCTGGCGTTGGAAACCCGTACCATCGTGCTGTATGAATCGGTACGCCGTATTGACCAGACCCTGCATGATTTGGTCGAAGTGCTGGAGGCGGATCGTAAAGCTACTTTGTGTCGTGAACTGACCAAATTGCATGAAACCATTCTTTATGGCGGTTTGCAGCGATTACGTGAGCAATTTCAGGCACATCCGGATCAGCAGCGGGGGGAGTTGGTGCTGGTTGTGCACGGGCTGAAAATTGATGAGCAAAGCGAGGAGAATGTACGCCAGGCTCATGAACTATTGGCGCTACTGTTGCAGGAGTTGCCACTTAAAAAGGCGGCCAGGCTGGTTGCCCAATACAGTGGTCTGCCTAAAAACCAGCTGTATCAGGCGGGTTTGAAGCTGAATCAGTGAGCGCCGGCATCAACTGGCTGAAGCCAGTTGTTGTAGATAAAAGCGTGCGTGTTTGTTACCCAGTTGCAGCAGGCAGCCATCTTGCAGATAACGGCCCTTTTCCGTTAATGCCTGACCATCCACACAAACCATAGGGGTGCCGCTGAGAATGGAAATAAAATAGCCATCACGGCGATGACAGATGGTAATACTGCCACCCAGAGATTTTCCACCCAGTTTCATCATAGAGCGGCTTAAAGGCACAATATCACCGTATTGATCACCATCAAGATTTTGTAATACAGCCATAGCCTGGGTGTGATCAGGTTTGATCGAGGGCTGGCTGCCGTTCTTTTCCACGCTTTGCGGACGGTGATTATTCAATGCGATGTTGACTTCATCGGCCACATATTCCAGTGAATAATTTTTGAAATCAAAAGTGTCGCCATGTTCCAGTTGTTTACCGCTGACAGTTTTTCGGTTGATGATCAGGGGCAGTTTATCCTGCAGGCTGATTGCTTCAGCGCCGTGTCCGGTTTGCTCAATGCGAAAGTGTTGGGCGGCAACCGGCAGGCTGTCGATGCGTATATCACAATTTGCATCCCGCCCTACGATAATAGCTTCCTGATCCATGTGGAAGACCTTCAGTATTCTGCCATTCAGGCGAAGTATTAATTTCATGTCTGCATCCCGGTACCCCTGAATTTACAGATGGGGTTTTGTGTTCATCCTTATTATTAGCGTAGTCTGATATGAATGTAAGACAGATGACGATAAAGTAAAGGAAAATTCCGACAATGGGCTATATCCGCTATTTCCAGGGCAGGGTTGAACGGGCGCTCAAGCTTTGGTTTTGTAAAGTTGTGGAAATATACGCAAGGATTTAACCATATTATCCTGCACCTGCAGAATTTCTATGGGGTAGCCATACAGGCGCAGGCTGGTGCCTGTTTCGGGTATGGTTTCCATATACTCAAGAATCAGGCCGTTCATGGTTTTGGGGCCATTGGTGGGCAAATGCCATTGTTTTATGCGCACGATGTCTTTTACATTGGCGCTGCCATCCAGAATAAAGCTGTCGTTGTCTTCGGCCTGAATCATGCTGTTTGCATCGGAACCGGGGTCGGTGGTGAATTCACCCACAACCTCTTCCAGCAAATCTTCCAGTGTGACCAGCCCCTGTAAATCACCATATTCATCCACAACCAGTGCCAGACGTCGTTTTTCACGCTGAAAATTCAGCAGTTGTCGATTCAGCGGTGTGCCTTCCGGTATGAAATAGGGGGGTGCAGCCATGGCCTGCAGGTCATTAATATTCAGTTCACCGAGAATGAGTTTTTTCATGGCACGTTTCATGTGTACCATGCCGATGATGTGGTCAATATCACCGTGATACAGCAACATGCGGGTGTAAGGGGCGTTAAGCAGCTGTTTTTGCAAATCCTCGGCATCCACATCAATATCCACACCCACAATCTCAAGGCGAGGCACCATAATGTCTTCCACCGTGGCCTGTTCCAGATCCAGCAAACCCAGCAGCATGTTCTGGTGATCGGAAGTGACCATGGCATCGGCTTCCTTAACCACTGTACGCAGTTCATCGGTACTGAGGCGAGAGGAATGTTTGTGGTCGGTGCTGATGCCCAGCAGTTTAAGCAGGAAGTTGGCAATCAGATTGATCAGCCACACCAGCGGATACAGAATCAGCAACAGGGGGCGGTAGACCGCAGCGGCCGGAAAGGCCATTTTTTCAGGATGCAGGGCACCGAAAGTTTTGGGCGCGACCTCGGCAAACAATAAAACC
Source organism: gamma proteobacterium symbiont of Bathyaustriella thionipta (assembly GCA_025656895.1). Taxonomy (GTDB): domain Bacteria; phylum Pseudomonadota; class Gammaproteobacteria; order Chromatiales; family Chromatiaceae; genus JAHXHF01. The sequence goes on along the minus strand of JAHXHF010000379.1, from coordinate 2,512 downwards.
ACCAGTGTCAGCAGGCCGGTCGATAAAGCAATAGCGCCTTCTCCACCCAGGCGTAAAGCAATGACGGTGGCAATGGATGAAGCCAGAATATTGACAAAATTATTGCCCAGCAGAATCAGGCCGATCAGCCGATCCGGTTTTTTCAGCAGATTCCGCGCACGTATAGCACCCGTATTACCTGATTCGGCCAGATGACGCAGACGATAGCGATTGAGTGTCATCAGCGCGGTTTCCGAGCCGGAAAAAAAAGCCGATAGCAGAATGAGAAGGGCAAGTACCACGAACAGGGCACTAATAGGGATAGTATCCAAAAGGTTTAACCAGAGCTTGTTAGTAAGACCCTGTTCTACCGCCGGCTTGCTTCAGTGTCAATATTTACGGCTCAAATGTTCAATTTCATGCAGCAGTTTTTTTCGTCCGAAGAGTATTTGCAAACGGCTGCCGCCCAACTGATGCCACAGCATGGCCGAGCGAATGCCCGCCAGCAGCAAGGCACGTATCTGGTTGATACGGTTTGCCTGTTGCAGCAGATTGGCCTCTCCTTTCACCATGATGCGCGGGCTGAGTGTGCTGATCGTGTGGCTGTAGACCTCGGCCAGTTGCGCGCTAATCACGGTGCTACTCAATTCAAACTGTTGCAGCTTAGCCTGGATGCCCTGCAGTTCATCATGTAACTGCTGTTTCATACGGCTGTTTTTTTGAAATTTAACAGACAGGTGCATCAGGCTGATGACCATGCGGGTAATTTCAATATCGCGTTCAGCCTTGCCCGACAGTTGTTCAGCCAGGCATTGCAGGCCCACTTGCAGGTTTTCCGTGCCGGCGTAAATATCTTCCAGTGTATCGCTGTCGAAAACGAACAGTGAGTGCAGGCAGGTTTGCAAGGCCGCATCATCCATGGAATGGCCGGTTGCGCTGGCGCGTACCAGTTTTACACATTGAAACAGGCCGGCCAGCGCCAGCGTGCGTTCACTCGGGGAATGACTCATGAGCAGATGGTAGCGCCACCCAGGCAACGCTCTCCCTGATAAAATACAATAGCCTGGCCGGCGGTAATGGCGCGTTGCGGCTGTTCAAATTCCACCTGGATACGGTCTTTTTCCAGCTTGCGAATACGGCAGGCCTGCAATGGTTGACGGTGACGAATACGTGCCAGCAAAGCTTCATCTTCAGCCGGCGCCCGGGCTATCCAGTGAAGCGCCTGACCGCTCAGCTGCTTTTTCATCAACAAGGGATGTTGATGATCTTGCGCAACAATCAGGCGATTAGCGGCCAGGTCTTTATCTACCACGAACCAGCGGCTTTGCTGCGCCCCGTTAACGCCCCCTATGCCCAGCCCTTTGCCTTGCCCCAGGGTGTAAAACATCAGTCCATGATGTTGAGCAATAATCCGGCCTTCGGTGGTGACGATGTCGCCGGGATTGGCGGGTAAATATTGCTGTAAAAAATCTCTGAATTTGCGTTCGCCGATAAAACAGATGCCGGTGCTATCTTTTTTTTCAGCCACCGGCAGACCGGCCTGCCGGGCCATCTCACGAACCTGCTGTTTACTGAAATCGGCCAGAGGAAACAGGCTGGTTGCCAATTGAGCCCGGGTTAGCAAATAAAGAAAATAGGTCTGGTCTTTGTTTTCATCCGCGCTCAGGTACAGCAGCGCGCCCTCGTCCTTATCCACGCGCCGCGCGTAATGTCCGGTAGCGATGTAGTCAGCTCCCAAATCACGGGCATGTTCCAGAAAGGCGCGGAACTTGATTTCCTTGTTGCACAATACGTCCGGGTTGGGCGTACGGCCGGCACGATATTCCTGCAAAAAATGCCGGAAGACCCGATCCCAGTATTCGCTGGAGAAATTGACGCTGCGCAGTCGGATGCCCAGATGACGGCAGACGGCTTGCGCATCGGCCAGATCCTCTGCTGCGGCACAGTATTCACCGCTATCATCCTCTTCCCAGTTCTTCATGAACAGGCCTTCCACCTGATAGCCTTTTTCCAGCAGAAGCAGGGCGGCCACCGAGGAATCCACTCCGCCGGACAGGCCGACAATCACTTTTTCGGATGATGGGATTGAGTTCATGCGCTATTCTACGACAGGTTGGAAATGCATGATAACAGACCGATGCAGGAGAGAGAATTGCCGGATCCGGATGACTGGTGGGTTTACATACTGAGGTGCGCGGACGGCAGTTTATACACCGGTATGGCGCGTGATCTGATGGCCAGGCTGCAGGTGCATAATGCTGGCAAAGGGGCCAAATACACACGGGGCCGACGACCGCTTGAGCTGGTTTATCAGGAAGCCTGTCCGCATAGAAGTGCGGCCTTGAAGCGCGAGTATCAGCTTAAGCGACTATCCCGAAGTGCCAAGGAGGCATTAATCGTAGCCAGCCGTGCGCTTGCTATTGATTGAGTGGCTGCACCAGAACATAAATAGTGTCCGGCAGAAAACTCGCTATTTTCGAGGGGCTATGACCCCGCCCGCCGTCGAATTCAGTCAATTGCCTGCATTTTTGGC
>JAHXHF010000095.1 GCA_025656895.1 gamma proteobacterium symbiont of Bathyaustriella thionipta | reverse complement strand
GAAGCATTGGCGTTGGTATTTATAGGGCAATTGCCAGCATTTACTCAGTGAGCTGGAATTTTTGATAAAGTACGCTGAGTAGTTACGATTTAACAATCTATTAAATAGTTTCTAACCGTCTAAATGCTCAACACGCAGACGCATTACCCGGCCATTGATAGTGTCCAGCGATTCAATATCCTCAATGGCCTGGTTCATCTGGCCTTCACGTACTTTGTGCGTCAGCATCACCAGCGGCACAGCATCCAAACCCTCTTCACTGGTTTTTTGCTGTATGGCTTCAATGCTGATGTCATTCGCCGCCAGAATACCCGCGACCCTGGCCATTACGCCGGTTTTGTCGCGCGCCTGCATGCGCAGATAATAAGCAGTTTCCACATCATCCATAGGCACAATGGGCAAATCCGATAATTCATCCGGCTGAAACGCCAGATGCGGCACCCGGTTGCCCGGATCGGTGGTCATGGTGCGCACCACGTCCACCACATCGGCCACCACCGCTGAAGCAGTCGGTTCGGCACCGGCACCGGCGCCATAATACAAGGTTGGTCCCACCGCATCACCCTGCACCAGCACTGCGTTCATCACTCCATCCACATTGGCGATCAGACGTCTTTCCGGTATCAGTGTCGGATGTACCCGCAGCTCTATACCCTGTTCGGTCTTGCGGGTAATACCCAGATGTTTAATGCGATAGCCAAACTCTCCGGCATAGGCAACATCTTCGGCGGTAATGGTGGAAATGCCTTCGGTGTAGGTCTTGTCAAACTGCAGAGGAATGCCAAAAGCCAGCGATGCCAGAATGGTAAGCTTGTGCGCCGCGTCTATGCCCTCTACATCAAAGGTAGGATCGGCTTCCGCGTAGCCCAGTGCCTGTGCCTCAGCCAAAACATCGGAAAAATTGCGGCCATGATCACGCATTTCGGTAAGAATAAAATTACCGGTGCCATTGATGATGCCTGCAACCGACTCAATATTATTGGCCGCCAGTCCTTCCCGTACCGCTTTGATAATGGGGATACCACCAGCCACAGCCGCTTCGAAAGCCACCATTACACCCTGTTTTTGCGCTGCCGCAAAGATTTCATTACCGTGTAAGGCAATCAGGGCTTTGTTGGCCGTTACCACATGCTTGCCATTGGCAATCGCTTTCAGCACCAGTTCACGCGCCGGATCGTAACCACCGATCAATTCAATAACAATGTCAATCTCGGGATCATCGACCACCGCAAAGGCATCATCACCAATACGCTTGATCAGCTCAACTCCCGGTATGCGATCGGCTTTGTAATCACGCGCCGCCGCGTGAGTAATGTGAATAGCACGCCCGGCACGGCGGGCTATTTCAGCCGCATTTCGTGTCAGAACGCTGACCGTACCACCGCCGACTGTTCCCAGTCCGAGTAATCCTATTTTTACAGGTTGCAAGGGGTTCTCCTTCAAGCAATTTTACCTGATTCCGTATTTTAAGGGCAGATTCAGGTGTTAATCAGGCCGTCACGACGGAACATTTCTCGAATGCCTCGCACCGCCTGACGGGTTCTGTGTTCATTTTCAATCAATCCGAAGCGCACATGGTCATCACCATGTTCACCAAAGCCAACACCCGGTGATACCGCCACCTGCGCTTCAGCCAATAATTTTTTGGAAAACTCCAGCGAGCCCATTTCACGGTATGGCTGCGGAATAGGCGCCCATACAAACATGGTGGCCAGCGGCTTGGTAACCGCCCAACCGGCTGAATTCAGACCGTCACACAGTACATCACGGCGCTTTTGATACATGGCGCTGATTGCCTTTACACAGTCCTGCGGGCCTTCCAGCGCGGTGATAGCCGCCACCTGAATCGGGGTAAACATACCGTAATCCAGATAGGATTTTATACGCGCCAGTGCCGCCACCAGGGTTTGGTTGCCACACATAAAGCCGACACGCCAACCGGGCATGTTGTAACTTTTCGACAGCGAATAGAACTCAACCGCAATATCCTTGGCACCGGCTACCTGTAAAATAGAGGGAGCCTGATAGCCGTCAAAAGCAATATCGGCATAGGCAATATCGTGAATAACCCAGATATTGTGCTCACGCGCGATGGCCACCACTTTTTCAAAAAACTCCAGATCGACCGTCTGCGTGGTGGGATTGCCGGGAAAATTCAATACCAGCATTTTTGGCCTGGGCCAGGAACCGGTAATCGCCTCTTCCAGCTTGGCAAAAAAATCCACGCCCGGCACCAGCGGCACATGACGAATATCGGCTCCGGCAATCACAAAACCGTAAGGATGAATGGGATAAGCCGGATTCTGCACCAGTACAGAATCACCCGGCCCGACAGTGGCCAGCGCCAGATGCGCCAGTCCTTCCTTAGAGCCTATGGTTACAATGGCTTCGGATTCGGGGTCCAGATCCACATCAAAGCGGCGCTTGTACCAGTCACAGATGGCCTTGCGCAGGCGCGGAATACCCCGCGAGATAGAATAACGATGGGTATCCTTGCGCTGGGCGGCTTCCACCAGCTTGTCAACAATGTGCGCCGGCGTTGGCTGATCCGGGTTGCCCATGCCGAAATCTATGATGTCTTCACCGCGCGCGCGCGCCGCAGCTTTCAGTTCATTAACAATATTGAAAACGTAGGGCGGCAGTCGCTGTATACGACGGAATTCATGCATTTCTGGGGTGGACAAATCGGCTCTCTTAAAGTGACGGATAACAAACCGTTAAAACTACCTGCCACCCGCCCAATTGTCAAAAGATTGCAGCCAAATCGGCTAAAAAACACGGGATCTTACAGCCGGTTATTTATCCACGACAAAAAGCATGACCGATACCCCACTCTTGCCGCACAAAACCCTTGCTTGCATTTGACCGGTCGGTTTAGTAACATCAGGCCATGGATGCAGAAACCGGAAACACCCGCCAGCGCATTGTCGATCAGGCTGCCGAGCTTTTTTACGCACGCGGCTATACCGATGTGGGTGTGCAACAGATCTGTCAGGCAGCCCAGGTCAAAAAAGGCAGTTTCTATCATTTTTTTCCATCCAAACAAGCCCTGGCACTGGCGGTTATTGACAATTTTGATGATATTTTTCTACACCGTATTCTGGCCACCTCCCTGCAGAAAAACATCCCGCCGCTGCAACGCCTGTCATTATTAATAGAAAAAAAATATGCCTTTCATAAAGAAATGATGCAGAACAAAGGCCGCATGCTGGGCTGTCCCTACGGTAATATGGCCAGTGAAATGAGTGTGCTGGACCCGCTGGTAACGCAGCGTCTGAACCAAAGTTTCGAGCAGATTTTAAAGGCGCTGGAGGGCCTTATTGTAGAGGCTCAGAAACTGGGCGACATTCCTGTACAAAAGGATACCCACGAGGCGGCCGAGTCTCTTTTTGCCTATCTGGAGGGCGTTAATCTGATTGCAAAATCACGTAACGATCCGGAACTGTTCCTGCAACTGGGAAAAAAAGCAGGACAACTTTTACAGTAAAAAAAAAATTTCCCGAAAATTTAACCGACCGGTCTATTAGCAGGCTGGATTTTTTGTCAAACGAAGGAGAGCGACATGAGCAATAACATGACACAAGCCGAAATGGAGCAATGGTTCGACCAACGCCTGGAGCAACGCCTGAGCGAAATGGACGCAGCCAAAACCCCCAGCATGACCATTATCGCCACAAAAGGCACACTGGACTGGGCCTACCCGCCTTTTATTCTGGCTTCAACCGCCGGCGCACTGGGCTGGGATGTTTCCATCTTTTTCACCTTTTATGGCCTGCAGTTGTTAAAGAAAGATTTAGACCTGCAAATCAGCCCCCTGGGTAACCCGGCCATGCCCATGAAAATGCCGATGGGGCCACAGTGGTTACAAAAGACCAACATAAGCATGCCCAACGCGGTCATGTCACTGGTTCCCGGGTTTGAAAAAATGGCCACCACATTAATGCAAAAAACCATGGCCAATAAAGGCGTGGCAGGCATACAGGAACTGCGCTCGTTGTGCGTAGAAGCCGATGTAAAACTGGTTGCCTGTCAAATGACGGTTGACCTGTTCGGCATGGACCGATCCGAGTTCATTGATGATGTACAGGACTGGATCGGCGCCGCCAGCTTTCTGCCCACCGCGCAACACGCCAATGTCAATCTATTCATCTAACAGGAGAAAATAAGAATGCCAAAAATACAGCCTTTAACAGAAGACCAGGCCGAAGCACAAGCCGTCAACGCCATGCAGCAGGCACAGCAGGCCTTTGGCTTTGTGCCAAACCTGATTGGCGTTATGGCCCACGCACCGGGGCTGGCGGAAGCCTATATGTCGGTAGCATCGCTGTTTGCCGACAGTTCACTCAGCGCGGAAGAGCAACTGGTGGTACTGGCAAGCGCCAGTCGCAGCAATGAATGTCAGTACTGCCTGGCGGCGCACTCAGCCGGTGCCAGTATGCAGAAACTGGACAGCGACATCATCGAGTCCATACGTAATGACCGCCCCATCAGCAACAGCAAGCTGCAGGCGCTGCGTGAATTCACCACCGCCATGACCGAAAACCGCGCCTGGCTGGACGAAGCGCAACAGCAGGCTTTTCTGGATGCCGGTTACAGCACCCGGCAAATGCTGGAGGTTATTCTTGGCATTACGCAAAAAACCCTGAGCAATTACACCAACCATATCGCCGCCACCGAACTGGACGAACCCCTGCAGGGTTTTGCCTGGCAGCCGCCCGCCTGAAAAACCGGCTTATTCAAAACACACAGCTGATGGAAACGGTAAGCCACCGTTTCCATCAGCCGCAACCCAGCTTTTCAACTACACTCAGGGCAAGCCAAACCAACCGGGAGCCTAACCTTGAGTGAAGAACCCCTGCCACAATCCATATCCGCGCAAGACGCCCAGCAATTACTGCTGGATGAGCCACGCGCTATTCTGATTGACGTGCGTTCCAGTATGGAATTTCTATTCGTGGGACACCCCATAGGCGCCATTCACATTGCCTGGATTGACGAACCCGACTGGGACATCAACCCGGACTTTTGCAGCGAAGTCAAAAAAGTGCTGGCCGGCGGAATAGAATCTGAAAATGCCAGCGGAGCCGCCCCCATCATACTCATCTGCCGCAGCGGCAAACGCTCACTGGTTGCCGGCAAAAGCCTGCTCAACTCCGGCCTTAGCCAGGTCTATAATATTCACGAAGGCTTTGAAGGTGAACTGAACGAACAGCACCAGCGCAGCACCATTAACGGCTGGCGCTATCAGCAACTGCCCTGGGAGCAATGTTGAAATCAGCTTCCTGCACACCCGCCAACTGTATCCAGCACCACGATCGATACGCGCCTCTGTTTGGCTTGACAGTTAATCGCTATGCCTTCTTACCAACGCCCCCAGGATCACCGCAGGTCGTACCAGACCCCACGACCACTACCGTGTTGATTCAGGGTACCGCGTTTGACCAGCGCCCGGAAGTGCTGCTTTAGCGTATTGCGACTCGCACCAGTCAGCTTGATGACTTCACCCATAGCGACCCGGCCATGCTCGCGGGCAAACTCGACAATCTGCAGTGACAGCTGCGGCAGCGCCGCCATGACGATCTTCTCCCGCTCAACCTTCTTTTCAAGGCGCACGACCTGCTCGGTCAGTGAGCGGAGGAAGAACACCAGCCACGGCTGCCAGTCCGGCGCCTCGCTACGGATCGTTCCCTGTGTCTGGCGCAACGCCAGGTAATAGGCCTCTTTGCTCTGCTCTACCATACTTTCCAATGAGCTGTACGGCACGTAGGCGTAGCCCGCTTGCAACAGCAGTAGTGTGGTCAGCACACGGGAAAGTCGCCCGTTGCCGTCCTGGAAGGGATGAATCTCCAGAAACACCACGATGCAGATGGCGATAATCAGCAGCGGATGCAGTTGGCCGGTTTCGCGCTCCTGGTTCACCCAGTCCACCAGCTCCGTCATCAGGCGGGGTGTGTCGAACGGGGTGGCCGTTTGAAACATGATGCCGATCTGGGCGCCGTTTTCATCGAAGGCGGCGACATTGTTCGAGTGGGTCTTGTAGTTACCGCGATGCCGTGCGTCTTTCTCGCTGTAGCGCAACAGCATTTGATGCAACTGCTTGATGTGGTTCTCGGTAAACGGGATGTCCTGCCAGGACCGAGAACACCTGATCCATCACCTCGGCATAGCCGGCCACCTCCTGCTCGTCGCGGGTGTCGAAAGATTTGATCTCCAGGTTGGATAGCAGCCGTTCCACCTCGCGGTCGGACAGCTTACTGCCCTCGATCCGGGTGGAGGAACCAATACTCTCAATGGTCGCCACACGCCTCAGGGCTGCCAAGCGATCGGGCGCAAGGGTACCCAGAGCGCGCCAGGCGCCCTTGAATTCGTCGATTCTGGCGATGAGGCTCAGGATCTCCGGGGTGATCTGGAGTGTGTCGGTTCTCAGCATGAACCCATAATACACCCATTTACACCCATTCATGGCGATGCCCGCCCAAACTAAGTATTCGACTTGATAACCAGGGGAAGAGAAAGCCTTGATATACAGAACACATGAAACCGCGTGGCCCAGGGACGGGCAAGAGCGGTGATGGCAAAAACAACGCAGCGGAGCGAAACATCGATCAAATCGCCTGACGCAATATCTTCCAGGCAACATCCCAGGCGATACGCTCCTGTTCCAGACGGACATTCTGCCCCCATATATTGCGCTTGATCGCCTGATACACTTCCTGCTCTTGAGCCGACAGCAGGGGCCATGTTTCCGCAGCATGCTGATCCTTCTCTTCAACCCATAAATCCTGATGGCTTCGGAGGGTCACTTCGTCCATCAATACGGATTTCAGTTCTGGGAGATAGCTTCTGGCACGATTAAGAATCGCAAAACCATGCGTGTCCAAATCCCCCCAGTAGAGGCAGCCAGCCTTGGCAACCCAGGGCAGACGACCCAGCACATCGACCCCATAACCCAAATGCATGATGACAACCGACCCCGGCAGATCATCAAAGGCGAGACCGGTCTGCAGGTTCTCGACAATGAATACGCTGCTAACAGGCAGATCAAGTTCAGCCAGTTGTTGCCAGGGTGCTGATATGTCCTCCATTCCAGCAACCCGTTGCCTCAGGCTCTCGTCCAGAATGCGCAGACGAATGAGTTGTGGTGGCGCCTTGAGTCCGCAGCGCTGGTAGAAATTACCTTCGTTTGTGGATTGCCCCCGTACTGCATCAACAAGATCAGCCACAAGCCCTTTACGTTTTTCAAGCCACTTGCTGTCCAGGCCAGTCACGGGCAACTGCCTGGGATAAAGATTGGAAGCAGGATGTTTCCCGATCCAGGCGACCATATCCACCAGGCGTTGATAATCCGCCTCGCTGTAATCCGCAAGAATGGCAAAGTAACGAGGCAGCTTGTCGGAAAACTGAGGCCAACGCACGATAAGATTCCTATATCGTGTCCGGCAGAAAACTCGCTATTTTCGAGGGGCTATGACCACGCCCGCCGTCGAATTCAGTCAATTGCCTGCATTTTTGGCCACGCGCCCCGGTAAACCAAGAGGCACCTACGATAATCCGTACTCTTTTCC
>JAHXHF010000265.1 GCA_025656895.1 gamma proteobacterium symbiont of Bathyaustriella thionipta | reverse complement strand
ATGATAAGCGGCCTGAAGATTCTTTTGCAGACGCCCCTGAGTACCGGTCAAATCAGCCGATGTGGGGCCGTATAAAGCCAGCGTAGGAACCGATAAGGCTGCGGCCAGATGTACCAGCCCGGAATCCACGCCCAGCACGCCACTGCTGGCGGACAATAGATCCCGCAGAGCGTTCAAATCCATGCGCGGCAAAACCTCTACGCCATCCTGTCCCCGCGCCAGCTCCCGGGCACGCGCCTGTTCGGCCTCATTGCCCCATGGCAGCAAGACCCGAAAGCCCTGTGCGAGCGCCATTTCAGCCAGTAATCGCCAACAGGGTTGCGGCCAACGCTTGCTCGGCCAGCTGCTTCCGTGCAAAAAAACCAGATAAGGGTGCTGCCGGTACCGATGCCCGCCTGGCAAGCCAAAATCAGCCTGCGTAGCGGGCGCATTATACCCCAGACTGGCAGCAAACAAACGCCGTACCCGTTCAATGGCATGCAAATTTCGGGCAACAGAAACTTTATGCGTATACGCCAGAGCTGACAAAGGTTCTCTGGCTGAAAAACGGTCATAACCGTAACACGGCCCTTTGCCCAGCAGACCCGGCAGAGCGCTTTTCAACAGCCCCTGGGCATCAATAATGGCATCATAGGAATGACTGCGAAGATCACGCACAAAAGCCGCGATTTCGCCACTGCCTACAGCCTGTAGCGGATGTTTTCGCCAGCGGCGCAAACTAATGGGAATCACCCGATGCACGGCCGGATGCCATTGCGGAATCTGGCAAAAAGCTTCTTCTGCCAGCCAGTCAATACGCAATGTTTGCAGATGCTTTACGGCATCTGTCAGGGCCGGCAGGGTATGCAGCAGATCGCCCAGTGAAGAGGTTTTCAACAACAGCACTTTCAACTGGCGGCTCCTGATTGCCAACCGGCTCTGTCTGTTGTAGCGGTTCCAGCAACGATCACAGAGCCAATTGTGCTGCGGGAACGACCATACGCTGCCTTCATGAATGATGATCAAATAACAGGGGCATGTGCCTGCAACAGGTCACCCAGGGACTCATTCACACGCGCGACTGTTACTTTACGCAAACAGTCCAGATGGCCTGCCGGACACTCCCGTTTAAAGCAGGGGCTGCAGGGTAAATCCAGGCTGACAATACGTGATTGCTGGCTGAGTGGTGGAGTAAAGCCGGGGTCGGATGAACCGTAAATGGCCACCAGAGGACGATGCAGGCCGGCCGCCACGTGCATCAGGCCTGAGTCATTGCTGACCACCGCAGTGGCACAGGACAACAGATCAAGCGCTTCCGGCAGTGTGGTGCGGCCAACAAGATCAATCACCATGGGGCAACCCTGGCGGATACGGTCGCTGACCGCACGATCTTCAGCCGAGCCAAACAGCCACACCTGCCAACCCTGATCGATGTAATGACGCGCCAGCAGCGCAAAGTTTTCAGCCGGCCATTGCTTGGCGGAACCAAAGGCGGAACCGGGACACAAAGCCAGTACCGGCGCATAGTCCGGGTTAAGGTTAAAATCAGACAAAGCCTGCTGTCTGTCTTCTGCATGATAATGCAGTTGCGGCACAGGAATTTCACCCAATTCGCTATTCTCGGGTAAAGCCAGTGCCACGAATCGATCTACCATGCGCGGGTACTTTTTTCTGTCCAGTTTGCGTGCATCGTTCAGCAGCCCGTAACGTGATTCACCCAGCCAGCCGCTGCGCTGCGCTATGCCGGCCGCCCAGGGAATGATGGCTGATTTCCAGGAATTGGGTAACACAATGGCTTGCTGAAATGATTTTTGGCGAAGTTTTCTCCCCCAGCGCCAGCGAGCCAGTGGCGCAAACTGTCCTGCCTGAAAAGGTAGCTCGATCAGCTCATCCACTTGCGGCATGCACCTGGCCAGCGTATAACTGCGGGTCGCCGCCAATAATGTCAGATGTACTTGCGGGTTGAGTATCTTCAGCTTGATGAACAGGCTTTGCGCCATCACCATATCGCCCACCCAGGACGGCCCGACAATCAGAATTTTTTGGCTGCCAGGGGTTACAGGCCCTGTTCGGGAGGCACCCTCAAAACTCAATCCGTCAACTCGTAACGGGCACCGCAATAAGGACAGCTTGCTGTTCCGGTTTTCTCTATAGGCAAATACACGCGCGGGTGCATATTCCATACTTCATCATCAGACCTGGGGCAACTTAATGGCAACTCTGACCGTTTCACTTTTATGGCGGCCTTCTGGCCAACAGATTTTGCATTCATTTCAATTTTCCCTTTTACCGGACTGACAGCGGCTCATGCTATGAGCCCTATTGTACGCTGAATTATACCAACGCCAGCCAGTGCAGATAGTTTTCCTCTCGTCCATGCACAATATCAAAATAACGGCTTTGCAGTTTTTCGGTGATCGGTCCACGGCTGCCGGCGCCAATGGTGCGATTATCCACTTCGCGGATGGGAGTTACTTCCGCCGCTGTACCGGTAAAAAAGGCTTCACCCGCGATATAGACCTCATCGCGGGTAATACGTTTTTCGATAATATCCAGCCCTTCTTCACGCGCTATCTGCATAATGGTGCGGCGTGTTATGCCATCCAGTGCCGAAGTCAGATCCGGTGTATACAGTACGCCATCGGTGACCAGAAAAATATTTTCGCCACTGCCTTCCGCAACATAGCCTTCCGTATCCAGCAGCATGGCTTCATCGTAGCCGCAACTGATGGCCTCCTGCAGCGCCAGCATGGAATTCATGTAATTGCCGTTGGCTTTGGCCTTGCACATGGTGACATTGACGTGATGACGTGAATAGGAGGAAGTACGAATACGTATGCCACGGCGCATGTTTTCTTCACCCAGATAAGCGCCCCACTCCCAGGCAGCCACCATGACATGGGTTTTCAGATTATCGGCACGCAATCCCATGCCCTCCGAGCCATAAAAGCACATGGGGCGAATATAGGCGGAATCGAGATGGTTCTCGCGCACCACATCACATTGTGCGCGATTCAGTGTTTCCGCATCAAAAGGCATATCCATAGCCAGAATATGTGCCGAGCGAAACAGGCGCCTGGTATGCTCCTGCAAGCGAAAAATGGCGGTGCCCTGTTCAGCGTGATAGGCGCGCACGCCTTCAAACACGCCCATACCATAGTGCAGGGTGTGGGTTAATACATGGGTTGTAGCTTCGCGCCAGGGAACCATCTCGCCATCCAGCCAGATCCAGCCATCACGATCTGCCATTGTTTGCATGCCATACTCCGAATTAAATTTGTACAAAATGCCGGGTCTATCGACTCAGCTTTCCATCAGTGACTGCCACATGCGCACTACCATGGCGCGTTGTTCAGACAAACCGTTGTCGCTCACTTTTGCTGCAACCTGCTGCAGGGCACAGCGATGATAAAGCACCCGCAGTTCCCGATAGGCATCGCCCAGGGCAGCCGCATCGGACGCCGCCATCAAGTCCAGTTCCGCCAGGGTTTGCAGCAGCCGGATATTATCTGTCCAGCGCAACAACTGCGGGTACTCACCCGCCCAGCGAAGAACCGCATATTGAACCATAAATTCAATATCAGCGATACCTCCGCGCCCCTGTTTCAGGTCAAACTCACCCGCTTCGGTGTTGAGTAACTGATTGCGCATAGTTTCACGCATTTCGACCACATCCCTGCGTAATTTTTCAGCATCACGCGGACGCCGCAGGATGTTTTGCCGGATTTGTTCGAAACCTTGTGCCACCTGGCTATCGCCCGCGACCACCCGCGCCCTGACCAGAGCCTGATGCTCCCAGGTCCAGGCCTCCTCAAGCTGGTATTTTTCAAAGCTTTGCAAAGACACGGTCAACAGGCCCGATTGACCGTTGGGACGTAAACGCATGTCCACTTCGTATAAAGCGCCTGCCGCAGTCAGCGTGGTTAACCAGTAAATAAGCCGCTGTCCGAAACGCACATAATAAACCTCATTAGAGAGCGGCTTTTCTCCATCGGTCTGAGCGTAAAGATCATCACAACCATGCACAAACACCAGATCCAGATCCGAGCCGTAACCCAGTTCCAGCCCGCCCAGCTTGCCATAAGCGATGACCGCAAAGCCATTATGCAAGGCATCCGTTGCAGGCGGATAGCCGTGCTTCAAGGCCATTTCATCACTCACCCGCCGGATAATGGATTGCAGCAAAACCTCGGCAATATCACTCAGATAATCGCTCACCTGCATGACTGGAATAACCGCCTGCACATCAGCCGCAGCCACCCGTAATAACTGGCTGTGCAAAAAATGCCGGTATTGATTGAGTAGTTGTTCTACATCATCCGCATCCGCCTGAGCCAATTGTTGCTGCAGTTCAAGCTGCAAATCCTGCTGTTGCAAAGGAGTTTGTAAACGACGACTGTCCAGCAGATCATCCAGCAGCAGCGGGTGTTGTGTAATCATGCCGCTGATCCAGCGACTGGCCGCACATAAACGGGCTAATTGCGCCAAAGCCCCCGGCTGCTCCAGCAACAGTGCGATGTAGGCTGTTCTGCCGGCTATTGCCTCCACAATCGGTAACATATTCGCCAGCGCCTGATCCGCATCAGACTGTTCAGCCGCGGCCTGTATCATCTGCGGCAATAAACGCATCGTCAGGTTCCGGCCGCGTTCCGTCTGTACACGCAGCGCGCGCGAGCCGAGTAAGCGACTTAATTGCGCAGCCGCTGCCGCAACATCGTTAAAATACGGCTTGAGCGCAGCATGCAGGTCGGCGGTATCTTCCTGTTGCAGCAGTGCATACCAGTCCTGCTGTTGCTGTTTTTCCTCATCCTGAACGGCTAACAAAGCATCGAAATGCTGTTGCACCCTGTTTCTATGCTCATCCAGCACCGGCAAAAAGGCATCCCATGAAGTAAAATTCATGGCATTCGCCAGCCGCTGACGGCCTTCCTCGTCAGCCGGCAACAACTGGGTTTGTTCGTCCTTCCAGGCTTGCAATCGATGTTCCACCCGGCGCAAAAAATCATAGGCCAGGCTTAAATCGCTCACCGTTTCTGCAGGCAACTGTTGCTGTTCCTGCAACAATTGCAATACCTGCAAAATAGGCCGAATCTGTAATGAGCGCTCATAGCCGCCGCGAATCAACTGGAATACCTGACCGATAAATTCAATCTCGCGAATACCACCCGGCCCCAGTTTGATGTTGCTGCGCGCACCTTTTTTGTATAACTGCTGATTGATCATGCGTTTCATATCACGCATGGAATCAATGGCGGCGTAATCCAGATAGCGACGAAAAACAAAAGGCCGAATCATTTCTTCAAAGCGTTGCCGCTCCTGCCGCCCGGCACGAATAACGCGCGCCTTGATCATGGCATAGCGTTCCCATTCACGCCCCTGCAGCAAATAATAGTCTTCCATGGCATCCAGACTGACCGCCAGCGGGCCGGCGCCGCCAAAGGGTCGCAAGCGCAGATCCACCCGAAAAACAAAACCGTTCGCGTCTTGCGTATCCAGCGCATGTGTCAACTGCTGCCCCAGACGAATAAAAAACTCGCTGTTGGAGCGGGCACGGCGGCCATCGGTTTCTCCCTGACAATCATAGGCATAGATCAGATCTATATCGGATGACAGGTTCAATTCTGCGGCACCCAGCTTGCCCATACCGATCACCATCATCGACAAAGCTCTGCCATTCGCATCACGAGGCTGGCCGAATTGTTCCACCAGACGAGGTTCCAGCCAGTCCAGGGTGTGGCGGATACTGCTATCCGCCAGCGCACTCAGAGCTGCGGTTACTTCGGCCAGATCAGCCTGATTACAAATATCCCGCCAGATAATGCGCATCATTTGCAAACGCCGAAACTGTCGCAAGCGGCGATGTAAATCGGCTTCATCTTGCGCTTGCCCCAGAGAGATCTTCAGGTCTTCATCAATTTGCCCAGCCGTCACCGGCTGCGCCGACAAATGATCTGCATGAAAATCAATCAGTAATTGCGGCTGACGCTGGCAAATAACCTGAATATATTCACTGGCCTGCCATACCCGCAGCAGCTGTGTGACAAAATCCGCATCTTTAATAAGGCTTTCAGCAACAGGCTCATTCAGACGGCCCCACTCATCAAACAATTGTCGGCTGCTTTGTTTAGACTCTGTCATCCGGGGCCCTTTTTGAGGTTTCTTTATATAAATGCTAAGGTATGCGACCTTTTTTCCGACAACAATGTATACATTCAGCCGCCATGAAAAAACTTTTCTCTGTATTACTCGCTCTTATTATACTCGCTGCACTGGGGCTGCTTGGCTATAAAATTTACCTGCATTTTTTCATTAAAAACAAGCTGGATGAAAACCTGCAGTCCGTGTCCATGTTTGCTGACGTAAGCTACGACAAACTGGAAGTATCGCTGGATCGCAAAATTGTGCTGAAAGGCATTGATATCTATTCACCCGCCACTTCCGAAACCACCCATATAGAACGGCTTGAACTGCTGAAATACCCGCAAGAGTTCAAAACCGGCCAGCTGCCCGAAGCTTTTCATATGCGCGCTACCGGCGTTGAATTGAAATTTGATATCGATGAGATGTTTCGCCGATACCGCATGCAGCAGCCCAAGGCCGCTTCGGAATTACCCATTACAGCTGATGACCTTTACCGGCTCGGTCTCAATGATTTACTTGCAAACTTTGAAATAAAATACCAGTTTAATAAAATCGGTAGCTGGATACAGTTTAATTACAATGCCACTTATATTGACCAGGCCGGGTTCGATATTTCGGTACGACTGGGTAATATCAGTTCTATTGAAAACATCATATCCCAACATTCCAGCCCGACACTTAATCAAGCCAGTGTCACCCTGAAAGAATATGGCCTTATTGAAGATATTTTCGGGCTACTGGCCCGCCATGATGAAATCAGCGTGGCCGAAATCAAAAAACAAATGCTGGCTGATATTGATGCCCAGCAGGCAAAAAGCAAAAACAAACTGGATGCCAAATCAATCCAGGCAGTCAAGCAGTTTATAACAAAACCGGCTGTATTGACCTTGTCTGTTCACCCGGAACAGCCCTTGAATATTGCCCACATGGATCTTTATTCGCCTGAGGCACTGGCTGATTTATTACAACTGGAGATCAACTACAGCCAATAAAATTGATGCTCCGACAAGCCAGGAGCCTGTCAGAGCCATATTCTATTTCACGGTGGCTTTTGTACTTAATTTAGTCAATCCCGCAGTCATTTTCTGCATCATTTTATCGCGCCCCTCTATATCAAATTCATCAAACAGTTCTTTGGGTTTGACATAACTCAACCAGGTAAAGCCCTTTTGGTCTTCCCACACCAGTACTTTCAGGGGCAGAGCAATACCTATACGCGGGTTATCCTGCATCAGCAAGGTTCCGGCTTTTGGATTACCGAAAATCAGTAATTGTGATGCCGGCATTTTAAGACCTGCGGCAGAGGCATTTTCCTGATGATCAATACGTGCAAATACCTTAAACCCGGCCGAGATAACCGCTTGCTCGAAACGATCCATCGTGGTTTTCACATCATGCGCACTGGGGACAGTAACTCAACGACTATGCACTAAAGTGCATAGGTTGCTGGGATTGGACTGAAAGTCCCATGTCATTCAAGGATCATATTACTATTATCTTT
>JAHXHF010000103.1:5933-7677 GCA_025656895.1 gamma proteobacterium symbiont of Bathyaustriella thionipta | reverse complement strand
GTAATGAAGAAAACAACTCATTGGCTAAGTACTGCAGCAGTTATTTTTACTTTTAACAGTATGACTTCCGCACAGGAAACAGTATCCAGCTACGAGCAATCTTTAACGCCTCCAACGCCTCCGCCAACAACTCTTGACTTGGAGGAAATCAGCAATCAGTTGCAGGACGCCGGTTGGCATGTCGAGCAGCAGTCAGACGGTAGTCTGGTCGCTCGCAGCAGTGCGCGAAATAAACAAACACCGCAATCAGCAGTCAGTCAGGATCAATGGCAAAGTCTGCAAACGCAGCTAAATGGAACAGGCTGGGTCAGCAAGCGCAACAAAGATGGTTCTTTGAGCTTGTTTCCACCGATCAGACAACAAGCGTTAAGCGCAGAAACCGGTAGCGAGGGCGCAAATTCTTTTGAAAAAATGGAGCGTAAACTGCGTCAAGCCGGCTGGCAGGTTACGCACACATCAGCGGGTGACATCCTGCTCTACCCGCCTGAAAAGAAGGACTCGAATAAAGTAAAAGCCTGTCCGGGTATCGCCCTGACAGCTGACGTGAGCTTGCCGGTTGATACCTGGAAAAAGGCGCATCGAATTGCTCAGTCATGGCTCAGTGATCAGGAGAATAACAATAGTTCGGTGGGGCGGATACGTAAGATCATCAACATCTATATCATCAGCATTGTGTCGCAAACCAGCCCACATCGACTCATACAACAAATAGCCATCAGGAATCATGACGGGGCTATTATTGTTCTAAATTGATCGGCAAGCTGCCTGTTACCGCTATCAGGCAAGTTCTTCTGACAAATTGTCAGGACTCATAAAGGCACTCAATATAAACACCCGTAACTCATTGTTATATATTTTGTTATTGCCATCTTTTTACATTAAGTAAATCGCTCTTTCAGCGATTTCTACGATTTACATGCTCTATTAACCTGACATGTGGTCAGGTTTTTATTTCTACAAGGAAAACAGGAGTCCTGTTCGAGAATATTTTTTCTCTTTAAATCAAATGGTTATGTGTATTTTTACAGATTGGCGCAAGTATTGCTAGGTAACATGCACAACAACAGCTCAAGACTTTCACTTATGAATCATAAATTAAAATTCACGGCAACTATTGTGTCCGGCTTATGCTTAATGTGTTCGACGCTTTTGTGTGCAGAAACCCCTTATCCAATAGCTGGCAGCCAGCCTTCTGAAAGACCTGTGAACGCACCTGTCATTGTATGGGTTCAACATGATCATGCCTGGTTTGAAAAAGCACTGACCGGCGTTACCCCTCCGTATCCTCGTAGCCTTTATTTCCTTGATAACCAAGGTAACTGGTACACGCCCTTTACCCGACCAGGAATAAATGGACCTTATGACATTCGGGGATGGAGACATTAGATCTTTTGAACGTTCGTGGAGGTGACATTGTTGTCAACTCTCTCCATTTAACCAGGGCATTGCCTATTTTTTTCAGGGCATGACCTATTTTTTTCTGGTCAGGTGATCAGAAATTATCATTGATCCGGTAAATACTGGGTCAAATCAATCGCAAATAATATGAGGAGAAAACCATGAAAATGCGAATGTGTAACTTAAGTAAAAAAATCAGAAAAATCATTGGTATTGCTGCGATAGCAAGCACGGTATTTGCCACTGATGCAGGTGCCAGCATGTACGGCATGTCTGGAATGAACGGTATGTCCGGCATGAACGGTATGTCCGGCATGAACGGTATGTCCGGCATGAACGGTATGTC
>JAHXHF010000103.1:0-5833 GCA_025656895.1 gamma proteobacterium symbiont of Bathyaustriella thionipta | reverse complement strand
ATGAACGGTATGTCCGGCATGAACGGTATGTCCGGCATGAACGGTATGTCCGGCATGAACGGTATGTCTGGAATGAACGGTATGTCCGGCATGAACGGTATGTCTGGAATGAACGGTATGTCCGGCATGAACGGTATGTCCGGCATGAACGGCATGTCTGGAATGAACGGTATGTCCGGCATGAACGGCATGGGTGGTATGTCCGGAATGAGTGGCATGAACGGTATGTCTGGAATGTCCGGCATGAGCGGCTATTTCAAGATCACGCCTAACGGCCAGATCTTCTTCTATCCCGCTACCGGCATGAGCGGAATGTCCGGCATGAACGGAATGTCTGGTATGAACGGTATGTCCGGCATGAACGGCATGAATGGTATGTCTGGAATGAACGGCATGGGTGGTATGTCCGGCATGAACGGCATGGGTGGTATGTCCGGAATGAATGGCATGAACGGAATGTCCGGCATGAACGGCATGAACGGTATGTCTGGAATGAACGGTATGTCCGGCATGAACGGCATGGGTGGTATGTCCGGAATGAATGGCATGAACGGAATGTCCGGCATGAACGGCATGGGCGGTATGTCCGGCATGAACGGCATGGGCGGTATGTCCGGCATGGGCGGTATGTCTGGAATGTCCGGCATGAGTGGCTATTTCAAGATCACGCCTAACGGCCAGATCTTCTTCTATCCCGCTACCGGCATGAGCGGAATGTCCGGCATGAGCGGAATGTCCGGCATGGGCGGCATGAACGGTATGTCCGGCATGAACGGTATGAACGGTATGTCTGGGTCCGGCTGGAAGTAATCAGCCTTCCTGGCACAGGGACGTGCCTTTGTTAATCCTAAGAGAGTTCAAATCAATCATCCGCTGTATGGCGGATGATGAATTCCAGAGCCAGAGGTTCAAGCATTATGAAAATCTGTTATCTGCTATCGGCTTGGTTCTTGTTGTCCATAGGGACGGCATCACTATCTATTGCATCTGATAATTCAAAAACTATTGATTATCATCGGGCACAGTGGGATCCCATCCATTTTTCACCCGTTATAGATTCGGCCACAAATGAACAATGTCTGGCCTGTCATCAAGAGATTTTGCAACGCCAAGTACTGACGGCGTCACCGGCTGGTGTAAAGGCAGACAAAACCTTGGCTTGGTATCAAACCCTGGAGACCTATGAAGGACCTCAGGAAACCTTCCATCGGCGCCATCTGGTAACGCCTTATGCAAAAAAAATTATGGACATGAAGTGTACGACCTGTCATCAAGGCGAAAACCCTCGGGAAGAAGCGCCGATTCCTCCGAATGTCAACAATACGCGCTTGACTTTGCGCAAGCAGGTCAATCCCAAGATTTGCCTCATGTGCCACGGCAAATTTCCAGATCCCCAGCGCATGGGTTTGCCATCTCCCTGGAATGAATCACGAGAGATGTTTCAGAACAACTGCCTGTTGTGTCATGTAGCAGTGCGCACTCATCGCCATCAGGTCAATTTCCTGAAACCCGAAGCGATAGAGGCGGAAGGAAAGAAAAATTCTGATGTCTGCTATGGATGCCATGGAGGAAGACAATGGTATCGCATCAGTTATCCGTATCCTCGCCATGAATGGAAAGGTATGCCAGAAAAAACACCGGAATGGGCAAAAGATAGACCTACTGAATCTAACCCTCGATTCCTAACAAAACAACAACGGGCGCAGAAATAACTGCAGGAGACACCGATATGATAAAGAATATGGATCTGGAAACGCTTGTGAAGCGTCTGAATCTGTCCCGGCGTTCTTTTCTGAAAACCTCGGCAGCTGGCGCGGGAATCATTGCCGCTGATAGCCTCATGGAAATAAAGTTTTCCAAGGAGGCCAAGGCTTTTGCCTATGAACCCTATCCGTTGGACAATGAACTCGAAACCGTGGTCACCAGTTGCGCGCACAACTGTGGCTCCCGCCACATGCTGGTAGCACACAAATGGAAAGACGTCATCGTACGTCTGTCCACCGACGATGGGCGTTATCAACGTGATGGCTATTTTGGCAAGGACGGCAATGAAGAACCGCAACTGCGTGCCTGCCTGCGGGGCCGCTCCTATCGCCAGCGACTGTATTCCGCCGAACGTCTACTTTACCCTATGATGCGTGTCGGGGAGCGTGGAGAAGGCAAGTTCAAACGGGTTACCTGGGATGAAGCACTGACTTTCGTCGCTAAAAAAATGGTGCACCTCAAGGACACCTATGGACCAACTTCCATCCTCGATCAGAGCTATGCCGGTGCATCTTATGGCGTTTTACATAAATCTGACCAGATCGAAGGTTTGCTAGGACGCTTTCTGGGTATGTTTGGCTCCCGCACCAGTTCTTGGTCCGTGCCCTCCTACCAGGCTACCACCACCAGTTCCCGCTGGACTTTCGGTACTATCCGAGACGGTAACGAGGACGACACCTACGCTGAATCCAAGCTGATGATCATGTGGGGCTGGAATCCAGCTTATACCTTCCATGGTGGCAATACTTTCATGTACTTGCGCATGGCCAAGCAACGCGGTTGTAAATTTGTGTTGGTGGACCCCCAATACACCGATTCAGCTGCCGCCTATGACGCCTGGTGGATTCCTATCAAACCTAACACCGATGCCGCCATGATGGCGGGCATGGCGCATTACATATTCAGTAACAACCTGCAGGATCAGGAATTCATCGATAAATTCTGCATGGGGATGGATGCCGGCACCATGCCGGAATGGTCACCCCAGTCCGCCAACGGCAAGGAAAATTTCAAGGACTATATTCTGGGCAAGTATGACGGCCAGCCTAAAACCCCCGAGTGGGCATCCAGGATTTGTGGGGTTGCTGTAAAAGATATCATCAAGCTGGCCGATATGTACGCCAAAACCAAGCCCGCCGCCCTCAAGGCCAGTTGGGCGCCGGGGCGCAATGCGTATGGCGAACAATACAGCCGCATGGCGGCTGCCCTGCAGGCCATGACCGGCAATATCGGTAAACTTGGTGGTTGCGCTGAAGGCGTTGGTAAGGGCTGGCATGCCGAGGCTGTCGCTTATCCTTATGATAACTATGCCAATATCTGGTTCCAGTCGATCAAGTCGGATCGCTGGGCGCATTGCGTACTGAACTATCCCAATGTGAAGCGGGAAGAAATCGGCCTGTGGCCACGTCAAGACAAGACCGATGGCCAGATCCCCAATATCAAGGGCATTTTCTGGCAAGGCTCGGACTGGTTCAATCAGCTGACCAACATCAACAAGGAAATCGAAGCCATCAAAAAGCTCGAACTGGTTGTCTGCATGGATTCCACCATCACGCCTTCCGGCATCTGGGCGGACGTATTGCTGCCTATTGCCACGCATTTCGAGCGCCATGATGTGGCCTTGCCCTGGTACAAGGGACATTATTATATTCATCGGCCCAAGGTCATCGAACCCATGGGCGAGTCCAAGACCGACATTCAGGTATTCACGGAACTAGCCTATCGCATTGGTGGAGACGTATTCGGCAAGGCATATAACCCCAAAGCCACTCGCAATTATTTCAATGTCAATGACGATGTCGATGAAGCCTATCTGCGCGAATGGTGGGAAGGCAAAGTCATGCATCATCAGCACGTGGACATGAGCTGGGACGAGTTCAAAAAATATGGGGTATACAAGTTCAAGCTGGAGCGGCCGCATGTTGCCTTTCAGGACCAGATCGAAAAAGGCACGCCCTTCCCTACGCCGACGGGCAAGATCGAGATTCTCAGTTCCGAGCTGGCTAATATAGAAGACTGGACCAAAACCAAGTACGGCTATCACATTCCCTCCATCCCCAAGTGGATCGAACCATGGGAGTCGCTCAACAGCCCCAAGACAGGCAAGCACCCGTTCCACCTGATTTCCCCCCATCCCAGATGGCGGACGCATTCCATTTTCAATAACTGCGCCTGGTTGCGCGAGACTTACGAGCAGGAGGTCACCATAAATGCCGCCGATGCCAGGCGCCTCGGCATCAAGATGGGTGACATTGTTGAACTCTGGAATGATCGCGGAAAAGTAGTTGTCCCCGTCTATGTCACCGAACGCTGCATGCCTGGCGTAATGGTACTCCACGAGGGTGTATGGATGGACCTTGATGAAAACGGTGTGGACAGGGCCGGTAATCCAGATTTCCTGACCCTGGATAACCCCAGCCCTGCAGGTGCTTTTGCCTATAACACGGTACTTTGCAATATCCGCAAGACCGAGTTGGAGCATCGCCCCGGCTGGGACAAGCTAGCCACGTCCCGCGCCCATGTTTTCAGGCGAGATGACTGAGGAGCTTACCGGAGGACTATGAAATGACACAGAAAAAAGACGTGAAAAAAATCCGGGAAGCGATCAAGCGCACCAAACGTGCGACTTACACCCCGGTCAAGCCCGCCAAACAACTGGGCTTTGTGCACAACAACGTGGACTGTATCGGTTGCCGCGCCTGCGAAATTGCCTGCAAGGACAAGAACGGGCTGTCCCCGGGTCCGCGCTTCCGCCGGGTGCAGTATATAGAAGGCGGGACTTATCCTGATGTATTTGCCTACAAGGTGAACATGTCCTGTAATCATTGCGCAGAACCAGCCTGCCTGCCGACCTGTCCCACTGGTGCCATTTTCAAGCGCAAGAAAGACGGCATCGTGGATATCGATTCTACTCTGTGCATCGGTTGCCGCCGTTGCGAGGCTGCCTGTCCCTTTGGCGCGCCCCAGTTCGATCCAGTCGACAGGATCGTCAAGAAGTGCAACATGTGTGTAGATGAGATCGAGGCGGGACGCAAACCTTATTGTGTCATGGCCTGCATGATGCGGGTGCTGGATATTGGCCCCATTGAACAGATTTGGGAAAGCAGTCTGGATACCGTAGCCATCGGCAAGGCGGACAAAGTATCCCGACAGGTCAAGAATATGGCGGATATCGAATTGACCAAACCTTCTATCGGATTTGTCGCGCACAGCAAAGGCAAGATCAAATGAACGATGCAGAGAACACTGCGATCAAAACAGAATTCCGCGATCTGCTAACCCTGGATCTGGAACTGCTGGCAGATCTGCATGACCGGGAACCGGATGAGCTTCTTATTGCGGAGCTGTTGCGTATGGAGTTCCCCTCATGCCTGTGCCTGAAACTAGAGGATGAAAACGGAAAGAAGGCACTTGAACTGATGCGTAACGCACTGTCGCTGCTCCAGTCGAAAGCGGGCAAAGGAGAGTTGGATGAACTGGCGGCAGATTATGCCAGCATCTACCTCAATCATGGCGTTCAGGCTTCGCCGGAAGAATCCGTATGGCTGGATGAAGACGGTCTGATTTGCCAGGACAGTATGTTCCAGGTGCGTAGTTGGATGAAACGCTATGCACTACAAGTAAAAAATTGGCGTATACGACCTGATGACCACCTGGTCTATCAATTGTTATTCATTGCACACCTTCTGTCTGTGGACGATGCCCCGGCCTCACTGAAAGATGCAGCGGATTTCATGGATGAACACCTGTTGCGCTGGTTGGGTGATTTCAGCCAGCGCGTTGTGCAACGTTGCGCCACCCCCTATTACGCGGGCGTGGCAGCACTGACTGCGGTTTACGCTGAAACCCTTCGGGATCTTCTGAGCGAGATACTGGGGCAGCCACGGCCAGATATAAAAGAAATCGAAGCCCGCATGCAGAAGGAAAAAACCTTAGGGCAAGAAAGCGCACCAACCTGCTATGTGCCCGGCGCCGGCCCGGCTGTTTAAGCAGGCATTTCAAACGCAAACAAACCACTAATGACAAGAGGAAGAAAATTTATGATCAAAAAGACAATCACGTATTCTAG
>JAHXHF010000282.1 GCA_025656895.1 gamma proteobacterium symbiont of Bathyaustriella thionipta | reverse complement strand
GGATACAGGCATTATAATCTTTAGTCCACTGAACAGTATATAGATTATTGTTTTTCTTAGGGTTTAATCGTTTTCGTTCAAACACTACATACGGAAATCCAGCCGCGCGGGATAATTTCCCGGATGCATAATCATGGCACTGACGATTGTCTGATCGCCACTGGATGGGCGTGATGGCAATAAATGAATGGCCTGATTGTCGTACAGCGCCAGTTTTTCAATCATGGTGCTGACAAATTCCTGCTTGAAACGCGCGGCCAGAGCGGCTTTCTGTTGCCCGTCCATTTTGCGTTGCGCTGCTCCGGCCACCCATTTGGCCATGTAATCAAAATCAAAATAATGCGCTACTTTCGTCTCTACGAAGGCCTGTAACACGACCGGGTTTGTTTGCTGACCGGACTCAAGAAATTCGGTCAGTCCGCTAAGCCCCTGCTGCAGGGTTTTGGCGGCCTCGGACAACGGCTGACGCGGCGGGGTTGCGGGCATCATGCGGCCTTGTGCCGGCATGCCACGCTGCTGATAAGGATAAGGCGCAGAAGCAAAGGGCATGGCCCAGGCACTGCTGCTTAACAAAGCGGCAAACATGACTATCATCATTCTTTTCATTATCTTTATTTACTCCTCGTTGACATATGAATCAATACTGCAAAAACAGCCCGCACAAGACTGCCTTTCCTATAGGGCAAAAGCAAGCCCCAGCCTGTAAAAATTCCGTATAAGCCTCGGTTAGGGCTGAAAAAGCAATTCGCACAGTGAAAGCAGGCAGCCGCCCCGCCCATGCTGAACAGGTAAGCAAAGCATTGTGAAGCAGCATGACCTTAAGGTATTCTGTAACGCTGGACCCATAACCAAGACAGAGACTGACTCACATGGCAAAAGCTTCCAATTTCAGCTGGCTCTCATTATTGCTGCGCATTCTGGCTGCGGCCATTCTGGTATTACTCACCTATAATCCCGAAGGCTGGTCTTATTATCACTGGACCATCCCTGCGCTACCGTCTTTTTCGGTATTGAAAGGCTTTGCCGGAGTATCTTTGCTGATTGGCTGGGTTATTCTGTTGCGCGCCACCATTGCTTCTCTGGGAATACTGGGCATTATCCTGAGTGTCGCTTTCTTCGGCCTGGCTATCTGGCTACTGGTGGATGTTATCGGCTTGCAGGCGGGTAATCTGCATGTCATTACCTACATTGTTGAAGCTATTATTATCGCAGTGCTGGGCGTGGGTGTTTCCTGGTCACATATTCGCCGGCGTATTACCGGTCAGGTGGATACCGACGAGCTGGATCACGAACTGTGACAGGCAGGCGGATCTGTCTCTAATAATAGATCACGCCACAGCTGTTCAAACTCGGAGTCATCTTCCTGGTCATAGGCTTCGCTGCTGCCTTTGGCCGGTTCTCCGGGTAGATCGATCGTATGGTCGCTGGGCATCTGATCCCTGCCGGGCGTGTGCATACCCGGCTGCCCCATGGTCTCGAATTCATACCATGAGAAAGAGGCGGATGATTCAACCATTGAAGTCAGCTTTATCTGTTGTTCCGAACCATGCTCAATAAGTGAGGTTACATCCAGCTTGTCACTGAAAAACACATCAGAGATAAGCGCCCTGGCCTGCTCCAGACCGTCTTGCAACAGTAAAGCCCGATAATAATCATGTTTAGTTTCATGATTGACAGTGTGACGGCGATGCAATACTACCGGCTGAATATTCAGGCCGATTTTTTCGACACCAAAACGCAGATTACCCGTTGTGAAAGAGCGTATCCAGCGAATGACACCAATCACCCAGTTACCATTGCCGACATCGCCATCGTCATCAATCATGGCAATCAGTTCGCCCACTTTAGGCCCTGTTTCACAGCCACCCAGCCAGCGCAAATGATAACCACCGGATGATTCATCCACGATGCGACAGGGCTCTACATCCAGCTGATGCGGCTCAGCCTCATGTTCGCGCCAGTCCTGCGGCTTCGGCTCTTCAATTTCCACTTCTTCTATTGAACGGGGCTCGACCAGCTTCAGGACTTCACTTTCGTCATCCTGCAGCATTTCTATAGCTGCTTTCTGCTGCTCCTGCCTGGTCATAAAGTCATGCGGCCGCCCCCAGTACTCATGTGGATGCATTTTGGCGATATCTTCACCGCCCAGCAATAAATAGATGGCCTGCAATCCAACCGCTACATGCACATCACCTTCTGCCGGCCAGCGGGTATCATGGCGCTCACTTTCCATTCCCCAGGTCTGGATAAGACGGAACACCAGATCACTGGACAACTCTCCATTGTCTGCATTGGTTTCAGTGAAGGCACGCGGGATGTCTTCATTTTGCTGGCGGCGACTGGTGGCCAGTTTCTTGATTAATTTATTGCCAAGGCGACCCAAATCCAGCATCCAGCCATGCGTTTGCCCAAGGTCATCAACACGCTCTCCTGGAACCGGTGGCGCATCCGAAGCTTTGTTAATGACAAAATAATTACCTGTTCCGGCATGTTCACAACAGGCGCGGATATCACAATAACGCGTCCAGTTTTGCGTGGCCTTATACACTTGCGCGACTTCGCCAGCCTTTAACTGGTAAGGGCTGGCCAGTTCCAGCAGCAGGCAGCGAATATACTGGTCTTCAAGACTGTATTTGGTACGCCCGTTTTTAATGACACTGGCGCTGGTTTTTTGATGCAGCCGGTGGGCTACCGCATAATGGTAAAAACCATGTGCCTCACGCCAGAAAAGAGCGGGCAAAGGACGGTACAGGCGATAACAATCCAGCTGAATACGACCTAACAGGAAAAACAGACGGCTGAGCGCATCCAGCCGCATACCGCCATGCAACAGACTGGTGGTAATGGATTCATCCTGCAACTGTCGGGATACAATTTTATACCCCACCATCAAATGAATTTGCAGCTGTTCCACCAGCCGGGCTATGGCATCATGCACTTCATCCAAAGGCAGATTAGCCTGCAACAGACGCTGATTCAAAACATCCAGTAATACACGGGCAGGCACTAACAGGGCTTCAAGATTTTTAAAGCGGTCTGAAACCGGCATCTGGCTTTCATTGAGTTCCAGCAGAAAGCGGTACAGTGCGCGGGCAGACTCACCGGTATTGGCTAACGGCAGATCATTCACCCAGGCTTGCACGATTTTCGGCTGATAACGATCACCCACATTAACAGG
Source organism: gamma proteobacterium symbiont of Bathyaustriella thionipta (assembly GCA_025656895.1). Classification (GTDB taxonomy): domain Bacteria; phylum Pseudomonadota; class Gammaproteobacteria; order Chromatiales; family Chromatiaceae; genus JAHXHF01. The sequence goes on along the minus strand of JAHXHF010000282.1, from coordinate 4,529 downwards.
CGCTGATTGCGCGGGCATTTGAAACGGATAACTTTGCTCGGCCACGGCCATATTTAACTCCTGCTTACCTTTTGCTTCCGGCTTTTTCAGTAAGGGTTCGCTGTGTAATCTAATTATTTCTTTGCAATTTGCGGCTGTTCATCGTTGAGTGTAGACGTTTTTCCAGCAGCCTGTCGGGCAGCTTCAAGTGGTCAGACGGCGATAAATATCTGAAACCTTGAGCGGCAACATAGCCACATCTTCCAGCACGGTATAATTGGCGGCGCCATACATATGCGGCAAATAGTCCTGCCCTTCTTTATCAATGGTAATACAGTAGGGATGAACACCGTCACGGCGCGCTTCATACAGAGCCATACGGGTATCCTCTATGCCGTATTCACCCCGATAATAGCCATCATAATCTTCCGGCTTGCCATCAGACAGGGTAATCAGCAGTTTGATGCGTGCCTCCACCTGGTTCAGCAGGCCGCTCAGATGCCGAATAGCAACCCCCATGCGCGTATAGTCTTTGGCTTCTATGCCGCTGATGCGTGCGCGGGTTTCCGCATCGTAGGCATCATCAAAAGACTTGATTCTGAATAATTCGCAACGTTTGCGCGTAACACCGGAAAAACCGTAAATGGCATAACGGTCACCCAGTATCTGTAAAGATTCCGCCAGCAGAAACAGGGATTCGCGTTCCGCGTCATTAATCCAGCCTTTGGTGGAACCCGACATATCCACCATAAACATGACTGCAATGTTGCGCTCTACCTTGTGCTTGTGAGTGAACAAACGGTCACTCATTTCCAGCCCGTAATGAGTGTCCGCATAAGCTTCCACCAGCGCATCTATATCCACTTCATCACCATAGGTCTGGCGTTTCAGCAGTTTGTCTTCGCCACGCAGCATTTCAAAGGTACGATGCAGCGACTTGATCAGACGCGCGTGTTTTTGCATGGTTTGCTGATAAAAATCGTCATACAGAGGCTTCACCTCCAGCTCACGCATAACGCACCATTGCTTGCGGTGACACTGGCGGGCAAAGTCCCACTCCTGATGCAGGCTGGCGCCTTCTTCATGGTAGGCGCCTTTCCACACATCTTCGGACTCTACAGCGGTTTCATCGTATGCGGATAAATCATACTCACCCGGGCCGGCCGGCGTCAGATATTCATTCGGGATTTCACTAAAATCCAGCATCACCGAAGTGAGCATTTGCGCCAGGTCCGGTGGCACTGTCAAAGCGTCTTCCTGAATCGACAACTCGAACTCGAAGTGATCATTTAATTCATCATCGGCCTTCTGCTGTATATCAAATTCGCTGTCGGTCGGCTCACGTCCTTTTTGACGCGCGTGCTCTTCTGCCATCTCCGCCAGCTTCACCCGTATCAGGGCTTTTTCACGCTGCTGTCGCGCCCGCATGACGGACTGCACAATCTGTGGTTCCATACGCCCCTGGTAACAACAGACAGGTGCTTTGCAATCGCCATAGAGCTTGCCCAGCAGTTGCAGACTGTCCCGGCTTTGAGCCGAAGCAGATTGCAAAACCGAGGCTTGCCGGGCAAATACAGCGGTCGCTGCCGTATCATCCAGTGCCGCGCGCAAACGCTGCATTTCACGATACAGCCCCGGCAGGTAGCGGCTAATGCAAGAATCCAGACGAATGGTTTCCAGCGCATGAAACAGCGCCAGCGCCTGTCGCGGATCGGGATAAACAGACAAAGCCTGCAGCCAATCACATTGAAAAGTACCGAAGCGGGTTTGCGCCCACAGATGTGCTGCCATAGCCTTGTGCAATAAAAAATTATCTTTTTTGTCACTCAGACGGGCAACCAGAGCCGGCAGATACAGTGTTTCAGAATCGGTCCAGGCACTATCGTCCCTGCTTACTTCAAGCTTTAATGCTCGCCCGGAAAGGCCGCGTACAAAGGGCGTCAGTATGGCTGCTTTTTTTTCGTACAGGGAACCGCTTTCACGCTCGAAACGATGTTGCTGAAAGTTTTCCACATCATGAATAACGGCCATGGCCGGCTGCAGGCCACTGCGGTCATATTGCTCTAAAACGAACAACAGCCAGGATTCAACACCGGCTTCATCAAGAACCGTCAGCGCATGGGTACTTTTCAAGGCAAACTGATAGGCCATTTCAGTATGCGCGCTGGCGATGCGTTCCACCCAGTTCAATACAAAGCGGCGTGTTTTAACCGGCAACGCAAACAGCGGTTCTATCAGCTCATCGGTTTCGCGGAAAGTAAATTCCACTTCCAGCCATTCATCCAACTGCCGTTGAACCGCTTTGCGTTGATTGAAATCAGTATTTGACATGCTTCAGCCCGACCGAATACTGACAGCTGTGCACAAACAGCAGCACAGCGGCCATTAGAATAAGGATGATGCCAGTTCATCGATCGCACTGAGCATGTCAGCATCATCTGTCAGCGCCTGCGAAATTGCACTGTGGCAGGCGGCAACCGGCGCCACCCCCGAAGACATCAGCTTGGCGGCATGCACCAGCAGACGGGTGGAAGCCCCTTCATCCAGCCCGCCACCTTTCAGATTGCGTGTCATGTGAGCAAACTTGACCAGATTAACCGCCATAGACACGTCAATACCACTTTCGCTGCACACCACCTTGCGTTCCAGCTCAGCCGAAGGATAGGAGAACTCCAGCGCCACAAAACGCTGCCGCGTGCTTTGCTTCAGGTCTTTCAGGACACTCTGATAACCCGGATTGTAAGATACCGACAGACAGAAACCATCGCTGGCCTGTAACAACTCGCCGGTTTTCTCCATCGGCAGCACTCGCCGGTCATCGGCTAGCGGGTGAATAACCACCATAGTGTCCTTGCGTGCTTCAACAATTTCATCCAGATAGCAAATAGCGCCGCAGCGCACCGCGCGCGCCAAAGGACCGTCCATCCAGCGTGTTTCTCCACTCTTGACCAGAAAGCGCCCGACCAGATCGGAAGCGGTCAGGTCATCATGACAGGAAACCGTAATCAGGGGCCGTTGCAAACGCCACGCCATGTGCTCCATAAAACGTGTCTTGCCGCAGCCGGTCGGGCCTTTCAGCAAAACCGGCAAATGGTTAGCGTAGGCGGCCTCGAAGATTTCAATTTCACTACCCAGAGCCTCGTAATAGGGTTCCTCTTCAATTCTGTATTCTTCTACTTTCAGCACCAGGCCTTGCTCACTCATAGCTTCTCCATTGCTTTTTTGCCTTTAGACATTTTTGCCAGCATAGCAAGAGTATTCATAGCGGGCCAACACATACACACAAGGCATCCGCTACCGCTGATAATTTCATGCCTGAAATTTTTCAGCGGGCATAGTGATCTATCCAGTTTTTCAGCTTCAGTGCATAACGGTTGTTCGGGGAATACTGCAGTGACAGGCTAAGATCCTGCATGGCTTCATCATACTTCCCCTGCTTGGCCAGACAGTTCGCTCTCAAGTTAAGCCACATGTAATAAACGCCATACTGCAATGCATTACTGTAGTGCACAATAGCTGCATCACAATCGTTTCTGTTCCAGGCCCGGAAGCCTTTTTGCTCATCGGCAAGGCCTTTCAGCAGCCAAAGCCTGGGGTTCTCACTCAGATAGGCTTCGGATTCATCTGCGAACACTTCCATTTCCAGAAAAGATCCATCCCATTTAGGTTCAAGCGTAGTTATGTAGAGGAGACGAACACTGTAGGTGCCGGGTGACACAGCAATGGCATCTGCCAATATTTTTTCCTTATCAATCTTGTGGCCCATCACCGTACTCAACCATATCAGTTCACCATGAGCCGGTGTTAAGGTGCCATCCTTCAACAAAGCTTTTTTAAGATCACGCACCGCTTTCCTTGCCAGTTTTTTCTGTGCTAAAAATTCATCTTTTGAAGTTTGACTGGCCCATTTATTACCCCGTGCGGCATGCGCAGCAGATTTGTAGTAAGAACCTCGTGCCAGATATGAGATGGCCGAATCTGTTTCCCTGACCCAGCGATTCAACAACTGCAGAGTAAACCCATTTTCTTCATTCAGGTTATCAAATAGATTGAAATAACTGTCTTCCCAACTGATGTCTTTCATCACCTGCTGGTGAAGTTGGCCTATTTCCTGGTCGGCAGAAATAAAATCCCCACTTTGCAGTAAAGACAGCAAATGCCGCAGACTCATCCATTCATGCGCTCTGGATGCACGAAAGGCCTCCATCTGCGCCAAAGCTTCCGGTGTATGGCCAATGCGCTGTTTACCGGGAATAAAAATCAATACCAACAGCAGAACAAGTGCTGCCAGGCCCAGTACAGCGCCCACCCAAACCCGCCGGTCCATCAGCCAGTCCTGCAGCTGTTTCGTTTGCTCCGGCTCAAACTGTTCCCCGGAAGTGTTGGCGGTATCCTTGAGTTGCTTGCCTGCCGCTTCTTCACTGAAAACAGGTTGAAGTGACAATCCCGAGGGAATACTGGTATTTAGTGTCCGGCAGAAAACTCGCTATTTTCGAGGGGCTATGACCCCGCCCGCCGTCGAATTCAGTCAATTGCCTGCATTTTTGGCC
>JAHXHF010000255.1 GCA_025656895.1 gamma proteobacterium symbiont of Bathyaustriella thionipta | reverse complement strand
TTTGCAACATCATCCGCGCGCACTTTGCGCTGGCACAAAGCCAGCTCATATTGGCCGTTGAACAGCTTGTGTGCGGACTCAGTATCCAATATTGTCAGTTCGGGGCTGCTGCATCATTATATGGGTTCCGGGGGGGGGCTGCTTATGTTGTGGAAGGTGTGGGCGAACAGGTCAACCGTTCTACACACAAAGTCGAAGGTTGGCAATAGAGAGGTTGACGTTTTCCTGTTATCTTGAATGGTACTATGGTTCGCAAAACAACTTCATCAACAAAAGCGGCTGCCCGGTCGGCAAAAACGCTACAGGTTATTTTGTACAGTTCACGCAATTGTCCTTTTTGCCGTCAGGCGAAAGCCTGGTTCAAAGCCAGAAAGATTGCTTTTCGTGAATACGATGTGCAACGGGATGCGAAAGGTCGCAAGGACTTCAAACGCCTGCGCGGGCGGGGTGTGCCGATTATTTTGCTGGGCAAGCTGCGTCTGGATGGGTTCGAGCCCGCTCGTTTTGAGCGCTTATGGAAAAAAGTACAGTGATGAAGAATCGTTCAAGCGTATTTTTCCTGATTGCGGCCAATCTGCTGCCTTTGCTGGGCGTGCTGTTTTTTGGCTGGCGGGTATTTCCCGTTCTGCTGTTGTTCTGGCTGGAAAATATTGTGGCGGGTTTGTTTAATCTGCCCCGTATCTGGTTTTCCCGGGGGGATCAGGATGATGACCAGGCAAGGGGCAAAAAGATAGCAACCATGCTGTTTTTCAGCCTGCATTACGGTTTTTTTACTTATGTGCATGGCGTCTTCGTAATGACATTATTTGGCCCGAACAGTATGAAACAGGGCAGTATCCATGCAGCGCAGGTTTTACATCTGATCAGTCAGTTGCATTTGCAGTGGGCCTTGCTGGCTTTGTTTGTCAGTCATCTGTTTTCTTTCCTGAACAATTACATGGGGCGGCAGGAATACCAGCGGGCCACGCTCAAACAACTGATGAATGAGCCTTATGGCCGGGTGATTATTCTGCATCTTACAATACTGGGTGGTGGTTTTGTGCTGACTCTATTGGGACAGCCTGTGTTGGGTGTGATTTTGCTGGTTGTCATCAAAACCGTTATGGATGTGCGCGCTCACAACCAGCGCCACCAGCGCCTGCAGGATTTACAACAAGCCGAAAACGGGGCCATTTCCTGATGGTCAGGCTGTGGATGGCATAGGCTATGAGTCATGTATAATGGCCTGCTAAAACAGAACCGGGTAGCTGTGCGATGAAAAAAATTGTTTACTTGCTGTTTATTGCCCTGCTGATGCTGGCAGCGCCTCTGTTGGTGGCGCAGGAAGGCGGCGAGGCCATGTTCCACTACAAGGTGAAGCCGGGCGATACTATCTGGACCTTCAGCCATTTTTATCTGAAAGATCCCGAAAGTTGGGCCGCTGTGCAAAAACTCAACCAGATTCCGGTAGCCAGAGAGCTGCAGCCCGGTACGGTTTTGCAAGTACCTATGTCCTGGCTGCGCAAGCGTTCGGCCCAGGGTCATTTGCTGGTGGTTCAAGGCCAGGTCAGCCTGTCGCATGCGGGTGGCAAGGCGCATCAGGCACAGTTGGATGAGGCTGTTGCAGCCGGTGATCAGGTACAGACCGGTGATGAGTCGCATGCGGTGATTGCGCTCAGGGATGAATCTGAAATCCAGATGGGCAGCAATACCCTACTGGATTTTCGCAAGATCCAGTTTGTTGTTGAACCACCATCCAGCGGGGCTTATATCATTCAGAGCCGTGGGACTACTGAACTGCGGGTTAATCCACAGCGCCCGCAGGACCTGGGGTTTGTGGTGGAAACGCCGCAGGCCACCACCTCGGTACGCGGGACTCATTTCCGGGTACAGGTAGAGGATAATGACAGTATGCGCAGTGAAGTGCTGCACGGTCAGGTGCTGCTGGCCAATGAGCAGGGAAAAGTAGCCGTCAATAAAGATTTTGGCAGCCGCGTACGGCATAACCAGGCACCTTCGGCACCCCGTCAACTGCTGGCCGCGCCCGCTGATTTACCGGGTGGCGAATTTCCGGCCGGTTCAGTGAATCTACACTGGTCCGCGGTAAAAGGCGCTTCTGTCTATCAGGTGCAAGTGGCCAGTGATGAGCAATTTCATCAACAGATTAGCACTCAAACAAGCCCAAAGGCGGCACTGACATTGGATGATTTAGCCGAGGGTTCTTATTGGTTACGTATCCATGCGATTGATGCGCAAGGTTTTCATGGCCGCAATGCCATTTCCCGCATTCAGGTACAGGAACCTTTGCCCGCAGTCCTGGCGTCTGCGCCCACGGCCTGGTTCACAGCGGATGGTTTGATGCTGCACTGGGCAGCGGCCGAGCCGGGCGCTGTATATCACCTGCAATGGTCTGAAACCCCTGACTTTAACAGTAAGGTGATTGATTTTTATCTTTATCAGCCGTGGATGTGGTGGCCTCCCGGCCTGCGTGGACAGGGTTATGTGCGTGTTAGCAGTGTAGCGGCCGATGGCTCTGTAGATGCATGGTCCGAACCACTGGAATTGTGGTTGCCCTGATGTCACGTTTGAATTTTTCCAATCTTTACAGTCGTTGGCTGGTGGTTGTTTTATTGACCGCATTGGCCTGGGTGCTGGCGGATTCTGCCTTTGTAAGGGCCATCAATCGTCCCCTGTTTGATCAGATTTCCGGCCTGTTGTCCTATCATCCTGATCATACTGTGGTGTTGATTGATATTGGTGATGATGATCTGGCTGAACAGGGGCGCTGGCCCTGGTCACGCGATAAAATGGCGCATCTGCAGCAGGTTTTAACGGCATCCGATGCGCGCGCCATTGCTTATGACATTCTGTTTATCGAGCCGGACAGAGCACATCCTGAAGGTGACTACGCGTTTGCCAGGGCGGTAGCCGCCGGGCCACCGACCATTGTCAGTACGCTTAACGGTCGCACCCCTTACGAGACACTTTGGCAAGTGGTTGCCGGTGTTGCGGATAAAGGACTGAAGCTGGACGAAGACTGGCGCTTGCGGCGTTTGCAGGTACATGTGGAAGAAGGTCTGGGATGGCCGGTTTTACCGGTGGCTTTGTTACAGGTTCATGCTTCCAGCCGGGATTTGATCCCGCAAACAAACAGCATGATGACCCCCTTTCCGGCCAGCGGCCTGAATTTGGAACATTATTCCTATCATGATGTGATCAGCGGCAAAGTGGGAAAAGACAAGCTGGCCAACAAATTCGTTATTGTGGGGGTCAGTGCAACCGGTATTGCTTCGCGTTTGATGGTGGGCTTGGCCATGATGGGGCGAAGCCTGTCCGGTATTGAAGTACAGGCCTGGCTAACCCAGCTTATGCTGAATGGCGATCTGGTAAAACCGCTGGAAGGTACGGCACGGAACCTGTTGCTGGTTATACTGACTCTGCTTTTGCTAAGGCTGGTGCTGTGGGGTGATGCGACGCATATTCTTCGGCAGATGACACTTGCCGGCAGTTTGCTGTTGCTGCTCAGTATTCTGTTTATGTTGCTGGGCAGAATCTGGCTGCCGCCCGCTTCTATTCTGATAGCCCTGTTATCGGCCAGTCTGTTGCGTGCGGCTTCACAGTGGCATTTATTACATCGCCAGGCACATCAGGATGGTCTTACCGGTATTGCCAATCGGCGCACCTTTCAGAATGTTTTGCAACGTGAATGGGACCTGGGTGTGCGTTCTGCAGAGCCGCTGTCGCTGGTTATGCTGGATGTGGATCGTTTCAAAGCCTATAACGACCAATACGGACATACGGCCGGGGACAAAGCCTTGTCACAGATTGCGGCGCAATTAGCAAAATTCACCCGTCGTTCGCGTGATCTGGCTGCACGTTATGGTGGAGAGGAATTTATTTATATTCTACCGGGCGCTGATCATAAAGCAGCCTTGAAAATTGCCGAGCAAATCAGACTGGCGGTACTGGCATTGGATATAGAACATCAGGGCGGCGGTCGTATTGCCAAGGTGGCGGTCAGCCAGGGGGTAGCTACGGTTGTCCCCGGCCATCGCCATTCAAGTGACTGGTTAGTGGCGCAGGCCGATGAAGCCCTGTACGCAGCCAAGCATGCGGGTAGAAACCGGGTACATTCGGCGCAGCCCATGAATGAGGCTGAACTCTGTTTGAATCCTTATTAATTTTCCCTTGAACAAGGTATGCATATGAATGCTGATCTGATTCTTGGCATATTATCTGGAACAGGATTCGGTCTTTCTCTGATACCGGTATTGCGCTTATCGGGAGTGATTGTAGAAAGGTTTCGCTTAAGTGTAATAGCCGAGTGGTTTCTTGGCCTGAGTCTGTTTGTATTTTTTCTGGCACTTGGAGTCGGAGTTTTTTTGTTATTGATGAACGCGGCCAATAATATTCTGGACTACCGGCAAGGATGGGGAGCCGGTATTTTTATCGGCCTTTTGCTTTATATAGTGCTCATCAAATTGAACGCGGTAGGCAATAAATCAGGTCGTTAAAGACGAATAGTATTATTTACAAGTCTGGTGGGCCGTACATTTTGCACAAACACCCAACAGTTCCACAACCGGTCTTTGTGTGGTGAATCCCATGGCTTTTTCAGCATCGCGCAAGCTGCTGCTGATGGCGTCATTTTCAACTTCGCTAACCAGACCGCAATCAGAACAAATCAGAAATTGACTGCAATGCGGATGTTCCGGGTGCGCGCAGCCGACAAAAGCATGCAGGCTTTCAATTTTGTGAGCCAGGCCTTGTTGCAGCAGAAAATCGAGCGCGCGGTAAACGGTGGGTGGCGCGGGTTTTTTACCCGAAGTGTGCATGAGATCCAGAATATCATAGGCACTTAGCGGCTTGTCAGACTGGCACAACAGTTCCAGTACGCCGCGCCTGGAAGCGGTCAGGCGCACACCACGACCTTCACATAATTGTTCGGCCCGGCACAGTATCTGTAAGTCTTTATTTTTATTCATTACGGCCTCCAGCGGTTTGATACTGTGTGATGGCGGTACGTCTTTTATGGCGTAACCAGGCATGGCTGAACAGGGCGGATAGAATATAGGCGGCACCGGCCAGTAAAATAATGCTGGGGCCGGCCGGTAAATCAGGCTGATAGGATAAGGCCAGTCCGCAGACACTGAAGAGACTGCCCAGCAGGGTGGATAACAGCATCATTTTGCCGATGGAATGTACATAATGCGCGGCAATGGCGGCGGGCAGTGTGAGTAATGCCAAAACCAGTATCAGCCCGACAACCTGAATTAACAGAACAACCGTCAGCGCCACCATGACCAGCAATAGCAGATAGAAAAAGCGCACCGGAATACCCCGCAAGCGGGCAAATTCTTCATCAAAGACCACCGCCAGAAATTGCCGGTGATAAGCGGAAACAATCAAAATCAATAAAACATCCAAAGTCGCCATGAGCCACAGACTTTGTTTTGAAACCATAAGAATATTGCCGAACAGATAGCTCATCAGATCCGATTGATAGCCCGGTGTCTGGCTGATAAAAAGAATACCCACCGCCATGCCGATGGCCCACAGCGCACTGATCAGCGTGTCTTCCTGTTGTTGCCATTGCAGCCGTACCCAGCCAATCAGCAGGGCAGAAAGAATAGCGGCAAAGAGCGCGCCACTGAGCGGATCAAATCCAAAATAGACGGCCGCGCCCATGCCGCCTAATACGGAATGGGCAATACCGCCGGCCAGAAAGGCAATGCGTTTGACCACCACATAGGTGCCCATAACACCACAGCCGACACTGGCCAGTAAGCCGGCCAGCACAGCTGTTTGCAGAAAACCATACAGGGCCAGTGCCGAGAAAAAATCGCTCATTTAATGATGATCATGTGCCACCATGCGCACATGCTCTCCGTAAAGGTTTTGAATCATCGCCCCATCGACTGAATCGGTGTTGTGACACATCAGGGTGCGGTTGATACAGGCTACCTGTGTCACATAGCTGGAAATAAAGCCAATATCATGGGATACCACCAGAATAGTCATGCGTTCATGCAGTTGTTTCAGCAGCTCAAAAATTTCACTTTCCAGCCGCTGGTCTATGTTAGCGGTTGGCTCATCCAGAATCAGGATACGGGGTTCACCCACTAATGCGCGCGCCAGCAACACGCGCTGCAGTTCTCCACCGGAGAGCCCCGCAATCTGGCGACTGGCGAGGTGATCGGCTTCTACTTCCTGCAAGGCGTTTTTTACTGCGCTGTGATCCTGTTGGCTGTAGCGCCCCGGTCGAAACATGGCTAACCAGCCCGATGGCGCATGAAATCCCAAACGGCCAAGCAGTACAAGCTGCTCAACAGTTATTGGAAAATCACGGGAAAAACCGGGGTATTGGGGTACATAACCCAGTAAGCGTTGTGCTTTGCGGGGATCTTGTCCCAAAATCCGAATGTGCCCGGATTGAGGTTTGTGCAAGCCCAGAATCAGCTTGAGCAGAGTGCTTTTGCCCCCGGCATTGGGGCCGACAATGCCGAGAAATTCACCTTCTTTTACATCCAGTTGAATAGATTCCAATACCGGAGCCGCAGCATAGGAAAAGGTTACATCCTGCAGCTGAATAATGTTATTCGTGGCGGTCATCAATGTGTGTCTGCGGCAATCACGGCACTCAGATGCCGCAATGTGGAAAAATAGTCAGTGGAAAGGGGGTCAATAGCAACCACGCGCCCATCGATAGCCCGTGCCAGTTGACGAGCTGATTTCTGATCGAACTGAGGTTGTACAATAATGGTTTTGATGTTGGCTGCACGCGCCTGTTCAATGAGATGAATCAAGCTTTTGGCTCCTGTCTGTTTGCCTTCATGCTGAATGGCAATCTGGCTGAGGTGATAGGTTTCGGCAAAATACCCCCAGGCCGGATGAAAAACCATGAATGTACGCTGTTTGAGACCGCTCAGTTGCTTGCGAATATCTTTGTCTAATGAGTCAAGTTCCCCGGCAAAGTGTTTATAATTCTGCTCATAGGATGGACGCTGAGCCGGATCCAGTTTAATCAGTGCATTACGAATATTGGCAGCTATTTGTTTGGCCAGCAAAGGGCTGGTCCAGATATGCGGGTCATGTTCTTCTGCGCCATGATGTGTGTGCAGCCCTGGCTGATTGTCCGGCAGATGAATGCCTTTACGGGCATCCAGAATAATCATGCAGGGTTGAATGGCCTGAATACGTTGCATCCAGACCGTTTCGTAAGGCACACCGATGCGTATATATAACTGTGTTTGTGCCAGTGCGCTGATCTGCCGGGGCGTCGGGTCATAGGTCACCGGGTTGTGGCCGGCCTGCAGCATAACCCGGACCTGAGCCTGTGCGCCGGCAACTTTTTGCACAAAGGTCTTGAGAGGCGGCACGCTGACAAAAACCTGCAGTGGCCTGGCACAAACCACAAAAGGCCAAAACAGCAGAAGAAAAAATGCGATACGTAACATAGTAAAAAAATGAATAATTTTCCTGAAACCCAAGCTGTATAATTGTTATGTTATAACATAATAAGCGAAAGATAAATGAACAGATTTCCTGCATGCAACCATATATAAAAAAATCAGGATCAGACTTACCACCAGTGAGGCTATCTTGAGACTAAGACAACGCATTCTTATTCAGTTGGGCATAGCTAGTGTCCGGCAGAAAACTCGCTATTTTCGAGGGGCTATGACCCCGCCCGCCGTCGAATTCAGTCAATTGCCTGCATTTTTGGCCACGCG
>JAHXHF010000021.1 GCA_025656895.1 gamma proteobacterium symbiont of Bathyaustriella thionipta | reverse complement strand
AAACACGGGGCAGCGCCGTCCTGCTGCAAGTGAAACGATGTGTGCAACTTAAATTAACGGATATTTTGTCTTGACTCAGGGGGCCACTTTAGCCTGCTTGCTCAGCAGGTCGCCTTCTGATGCCTGGGAAATACCCGTCAGACCGAACATGCTCACTAATGCAAAAACCATTACTTTAATTTCAAACAACTTCATAATTTATTTTCCTGATTAATGAGTACGCTTAAGCTACTGACTATAATTTGCACAACAGGTTCCATCAAAACCTGTTAAAGACTCGCAATCTAACATATCTTTGCAAGAATTGACCGTTCATCTGGAAGAACGGCCACTTCAGCCGCGTGGATGGTGTTGCTGATGCAGGTCCTGCAGACGCGCATGAGCCACATGGGTATAAATCTGGGTAGTCGATAAATCACTGTGCCCCAACAGCATTTGCACCACACGCAAGTCTGCACCGTGATTGATCAGATGAGTGGCAAATGCATGCCTTAAGGTATGCGGGGATAATTCCTTGTTAATGCCGGCTCGTTTGGCATGCGCCTTGATGAGATACCAAAAGGTCTGGCGCGTCATACCGGTGGCGCGATTACTGGGAAATACCTGTTCGCAACTACGCTCACCCAGAATAGCCACCCGCGCGCCCCCCAGAAACCCCTGCAACCAGTCCATTGCGATTTCACCCATGGGAATCAGTCGCTCCTTGCCACCTTTTCCGCTAACCCGAACAACCCCCTGATTGAGGGAAATTTCATTCAGTTTCAACCCCACCAGTTCAGAAACCCGCAAACCGGTCGCATACAACAACTCCAGCATGGTTCGATCACGAAACCCTAATGAATGACTGGTATCCGGTGCTTGCAACAGTGCTTCCACATCGGCCTCACTCAGCGTTTTCGGTAATGGCCGGCCTTTTTTAGGCATATCAATTTGTTGGGATGGATCAATCTCTAACAGATTTTCTCTTAACGCATGCTGATAGAACTGACGAATGGAGGACAAGCTGCGGGCACTGGAACTGGCTTTGCAGCCCAGACGGGATTGAGCCGCCAGAAATGCCAGCAGGTCAACACGTGAAGCGCTTAATAAATCGAGCTGGCGTGACTGTAACCAAAGGTGCAGTTTCAACATATCACGCTGATAGGCCTGCAAAGTATTATCACTGAGCCCACGTTCCAGCCACAGGGCATCCATGAATTTTTCTATCTCGACCGGTATTTCCTGATCGGTCAAAAATCATGCCCTTCGTGACGTAAAAGCCAGCGCTTGATGTCGGCTGGCTTACCGCTCAGAGCGCCACAGTAGCCCCCTAATCCGTTGGCACTGATAATACGGTGACAAGGAACAACCAGCGGCAAAGGATTATTACGACAGGCATTGCCTACGGCTCGCGCAGCTGTATACAGCTTTTTAGCCAGTTCGCCATAGGTCAGCGTTTGACCCGCAGGAATGTCTCGCAAGGCCTGCCAGACACGCTGCTGAAAAGGACTGCCGTTTAAAGTAAAAGGCAGATCCAGCGGCTCTTGTGAAGCATGCAAATAGGCTCTGATGCGACTACTGATCAAATGGCCGAGAACTGTTTCATCCGACTGTGTATCAGCCGCTGTAGCTGTCTTTACAAAACGCAGGGAAAGCATATGCCTGTCATCATGCCTGATCCGTAAAGTTCCCAATTCGGTTTGCATGTTGATCACATAAGATGCCATGGGTTGATCTTCAGCTTCTGCGGTTAAAACCTTACTCTTCAAGCTGCATCAGTCCATTGATACGTTTAACATAATGGCGCGTTTCACCGGGCGCAAAGGGAGCCACCTGCGTCCATTCACGTATTTTTTTATGTTTTTTGTTGGCCCGCCGGAAGGCTGAGCGAATATTACCAAAACCGGCATTGTAGCTGGCCAATGCAAAATTAAGCTGTTCGTGGGCCTGCAGCGGCTGTTGTTTGCGCCAACGCCGGTAAAGCTGACGGTCATAATAGATGCCTGCGGCTATATTCCAGCGTGGTGTACTGATGTCTCGCAAATGCGGGTTTTTAGCCACAATTTCCTTATAGGTGGCCGGCATAATTTGCATAATACCTTTCGCACCCATTGAGCTGTGAGCATCCGCTTTCAGTCCGGATTCTGCTATGCCTTGCGCCTTAAACCACTTCCAGTCAAAGAAAGGACCGAAATAATGTTTGGTATATTTTCGAAAATACGAGTCATATTCATCGGTCCAGTGCTCATGTTCCACATGCTTGATAACGCCCGCTACCGCAATAGCCGGCAATAACAACAGGAACAGCGGTATCCAGTTATAACGACCACTAAACACAGCAGACGGCCACGCTCAATTCAGACCCAGGCCAATCACCAGCCCAAGTGCGGTACCAATACCGATGAAAATTCCCATAATCATCATACCGACCGCCATGTTGCCCTGCTTCAACTCATCGGGGATATTGAAACTGACAATATGGCTGAACACCTTGCAACCCAGCCACATAAAGAAAAGGGTCATTAAGCCGCCCAAAAAGGCGTATAGAAAATTAAGAATAATCGGATCCAGGCCGTCGCTCATGTTCTCTCCTCCAAATAAATAATCTCTGTGTAAACACCGTATTCACTACTCACTGAGTAGCCATACCAGCGCGTCACTGCAGAGAAGTGCATTCTGTATCTTCAGAATTACACAAAACTTCACTGTTCAGCCAACCAATACTTTCCTGGCGGCTGAATAATCACAGCATAATCGGCTCAGTCATTGGCAGCAAGCCGCTTACATTTTCCGATGTTCGCTGATTCTTTCATAGGCCTGACGTATTTCGTGGGTTTTCTGTTCGGCCAGTTTGATCATTTCTTCAGGCAGCCCTTTGGATACCAGCTTGTCCGGGTGATGCTGGCTCATCAAACGACGATAAGCTTTCTTGATTTCGGCATCCGACATGTCTTTGCTGGCATTCAGGGTAGCATAAGCATCCGACAGACTGATAGCAGAGCCGGGCGCAGCGCCACCTGACTGGCCGCCAGTCCCATAGTGCTGTGCCTGCATACGTCTTTTTAACTGCAAAAAAACAGCTCGGGGAACCCCCAGGCGTTCACAAATATGCAGCAGCATCTGTTCTTCCGCCGTGTCCATACGGCCATCGGCAAAGGCTGCCTGCAACAGAATCTCGATAAACATCTGAATCAGGGTGACACGTCGATGACATTCCTTGCGAAATTGATCCAGCACTTCATCCAGTGGAAAGTTTGATTTTTTTCCTTCATCAAACAGATGAATCGCAGTTTTACGCATCTCCGGGGAAAGGTTCATCTGTGCCATGACATGCTGTGCCAGAGCAATTTCCTCACGCGAAACCTGCCCATCCGCTTTCGCCAGATGCCCCATAACCGAAAAGGTAGTGGTAAAAAAAGCCGTCTGCACACGCTCCTGGTCACCCGCGCCAAAGGCCTGCGGGCCGCCCATCTGCCCCAACCCTTTATCAAAGTTATGTCCCAGCGCCGCGCCCAGCACAGCACCCAGCGGGCCGCCCAGCATGAAGCCGAACGCACCCCCAACCAGTTTGCCCCACCAACTCATTGATTAACCTCTTTACTATGCATCATTTTCCCTGCAAATAGGATTCATCATCAAAACTGTACACCCAATGTGGCTTGAAACTTATCATTAAAGTCAGCAGCCAGCCATTCAACATGGCTTCAGGAAAGAACATCAGCGGAAAATACGGCAGAAAATGATTCTGCGCCCAGGACAACGTCATCGCCCCGTTCAGCAGCATGATGGCCACCACCAGCAAAGCGGTTAACATGGCACTGATACCAGCCGTCAGAAAGGCATTCACGAACACATAAATAAAAAAATGCCTGGGTAACAACTGGCGAATCAGCATCAACATCAGCCAGCTAAGGGTAACAGGAAACAGCCCCGAAACCAGGAAATTGACCGGCAGCAGCGTCCACTCTTCCCAGCCGGCCAGCGCCACAGCCAGTGACACCAGAAACACGCCCAATAGCGCCAACGCCCAACCAAACATAAGCGTCAGCGCCGTAACCCCAAGCAGGTGAAAATCCAGATATTCGTTAACACCGGCCTGCATACTCCACAGCAGGGTAATAAAAACGCAACTGCCCAGAAAAACGTGCTGTTGTTCAACATCCGCCAGACGCGCCCAGGGTGCGCCCCAAACTGCAGCCAACAAGAACAGCAGCGATACAATGGCTGCCCAAATTATCTGACTGTCAGAAAAAATTGCTGCTGAAAACTCCATAGCTCCTGCATTATTCTTGATGCAATCGTGTCATTCTACCATTTTCAAGCTGAATACCTGCAAAAATCACCACTTTCGTCCAGCGCTCAAGTCAACGCCAAATATCACTTGCAAAAATAATAAATAGGCATATAAATAAAGCTCTGTCTTGAGAGTTTTATCAACAAGTCGAGGAGGACACATGCAAAGCCGAGTACCCAAAGTTGGCAAATGGTACGAAAATACAGAGGGCGTGACTCTGGAAGTAGTCGCCTTTGATAACGAAGACGGCACAGTTGAAGTACAGTTTTATGACGGAACTGTGGAAGAATATGATCTGGAAACCTGGAATTCGATGCTTCTACTTTCTGCCGATGCCCCGGAAGACTGGTCCGGTTCACTGGATCTGCAAGATGATAATTACGGTGTTGATCTGGATCGACCGGCCGGAGAATCGCAATTCAGCCCGCTGGATGACTACAATTTTGACGACTGATCCAGTAAAGCAAAGATTTGGCCGTTATCAATCTCGATTCTGACTTTCTGCAGGCTTGCACCTATGCAGGGGCCACGTAGACACAGACCGCTGTTTACCGCAAATAAGGCACCGTGCAGGGCACACTGGATAAACACTCCCTGATAATCCAGAAACTGATCAGGCAGCCATTCCATTGTCGCGCCCAGGTGCGGGCAACGGTTCACATAGCCATACACCCGCTGCTTACGCAGAACAATAAAAATATACCGAGGCCGGCTGTCTTCCCCCAGGTCAAACCCGCGGGTGGAATTTTCCGACAGATCATGCAAAGCACATAAAGCATGACGCTTCATAGCAACAAATTATCCAGCCCTTGTTGCCGGCATTTTTTAGCCGCCAGTTTCACTGCCTGTTGCAGAGCCATATCCGCCTCATACCCCATACCCAGGCCATGAATAAGCGCCGCATTCAGCACATCACCCGCAGCGATACTGTCCACCACATCATCCACTTTATCTGCCGATACAAAAAACAATTCATTGTCCTGCATTCCGGCTGCACCCAGGCTGCCCCAGGCACAGAACAGCAGGCTACAGGCACATTGTTGGCGCATCGCTACGAGAAAGCTCTGAGCGTCTTTAAAGCCTTTATGTTCCGCATAAATTTGTGAAAAAAACAGCACATCCGCCCGATCAAACAAGCGCTCGATATCAGGCCGTGGTTTTTCGATCTCAAGAGAAATCCGTATGGGAAGTTCAGCCGCCTGAGCCCATGACAACATGCGCCCCAGCTCATCAATATTGCGTCCCTCAAAATGGACCCAGTCATAATCAGCCAGATTGGCCTGGATAAAATCATCAAAAGCCAGTTCTGGTAAATTTCGAAAATGCTGAATACTGCGGCTACCGGTTTGCCGGCTGAGTGAGATGTAAGAAACAGGCAAATGAGCGCCAGCTATGGCTACCGCCAGGCTGCTATCTATTTCATAATGCTTGAAGTTGTTCAGAATAAAACGGCTGGATTCATCATCAGCCAACGTTCCCAGCCAATAACAACAATGCCCGAACTGACTCAATACGCATAGCGTATTGGCAGCGTTACCACCCGCTCTGCTATCCTGCGAAATAATGCGTATTTCGCTATCTTCAGCGGGATAACAGGCAACATGATTGATAATATCGAGCGTTGCAACACCTACAGCCAGTACTCTCACCAGAAATAATCAATCACACGGGCTGGCGATTGATTTACCCCCGGATATTGACTGTGTTCAAGTGCGGAGGTTCATAAGCCAGTAACTGGCTGGATGCAACGCTAGCGGTATTGCCACTGAGCAGGCGGGAGAATAACTCCCCCCTACCGGATGAGAAAGACACCACTTCCAGAATCAGCAATAAACCGAGAATGCCTGCCAAAGCACCGAATATAAGCGAACTGATATTTGAAAAAACACCCGGCCCGCTGGTATCCAATACAATACTGCCGGTTTTTAAACGCGTATCCCGTAAGTCTCTTTCACGATCTTCATCCACTTCCTCACGTAATTTATACAGGTTTTCTTCAACCTGTTTACGTGCATCCTCAGCTTCATGATGTTGATAACGGGCTTCATCAAGCTCATTTTTAATTTCGTCAAACTGCTCACCCTGAGCAGAAAGATTCTTCTTGGCAGACTGTAGCTCTTCCTTCAAAAGAGCGATCAACTGGTTGTTGTCTGCAGTGGACGCCGAAGTAGTCCCATGTTGTTCCAGTCGTTTCTGCACGGCCGATATTTCATTGGCCGCCATCTCACGAACAATTTTCAGCTCGGCACGCAAAGCTTCAATTTCTTCAGAATCCTGGTTCTGGGAGCCCTGTATCTGGGTAACATAGGTTTCAACCACTGAACGCAGTTCAGCCGCATCTTTACGATATTTCTCTGCCTGCTGTTGCGAGGCCTTGAGTAATTTCTCTGCCTTTTCAGCCTGCTGCTGTAAGTTCTTTAGCTCATTTTGCAATTGTTTCACCTGCTCTTGGGATGCTGCATTGTCCTGTTGGGGTAAAGCCCCCGCTTTTTGCAATTGCTCATGCTCCTTTTGCAGTTCGGCATAGCTATGCTCACTGTCAGTCAGAGCCTGTTTTAAATCTGTGAATTTCTTCTTCGCTGTATCACAAAGTTTTTGATGTGCTGACTCACTCGCATGGGCTTTTTTTCGTAATTGCGCATTTTCTTTTTTCAGCGCTTGATGTGTATTGTATGAGTCAGCTTCAATCTGTTGCAAGTTTTGAGTCGCTATCTCCTGGTTTTGCTTAAACTGTTCAAGCTGTTTTTTTAAAGATTCCAGTTCAGACAGAGATGTTGTTTCAATTTTACTTGCCTTTTCAAGCATAGCAGATGTTTTATTAGACTTCTGTTCAGCCAGCCTGGCCTGCCGGCGAAAACTGTCCAGCTTACGCTCAAATGCTGAATGTTCCTCCTGGTATTCATTCTCCAGGTCTTCATAATCATTTTGGACTTTGGCCAGGGCCTCTTTCAGTGACCTGATTTGTGTTTTATCAGCCGGGTCGTGCTGCGAATTTTTCCCTGCTTTTACCTGCTCCAGTTTCTGTTCCAGAATAGTCGTCGCCTGTTCCTGCAAAGCCAATTGCTGACGAAGTTCGCTTTGCTCGGTTTCCCGCTGTTTTTCTTTCGAGCGCAGCATATCGCCCAACTTCTTTAGCTGCGCTCGTAATTCAGCAGTTTCCTGCATACCATGACGTTCATCGGCCAAGGCCTCGTCACGCTCTTTCAGCAATTTTCCCGAGTCCAGTAATTGACGACGCATATCGTCAACCTGCTGACTGCTTTTACGCTCTAGAACGAGGGCTTCATCACGTTCACGACGCAAGCGCTTTATTTCTTCTGCATAGCCCGATGCCTGCTGCGGCGATAACTCACTCTCATCCCGAACCTGATCAGACTTGTCAGCGGTCGGCTGTTCAATATTTTTATTGATGGGTATTACTTGCGCTGAAACCAGCTTTTCCTGTGCCGGAATTTTTGCCAGACCTTCTTTAATCTGAAGTTTCACTGTTTTTTTAAGAATCTTGTTTGGCAAAAACCATTCATAAGCATGCTCATGCTACCGATAGAAATAACTTAT
>JAHXHF010000083.1 GCA_025656895.1 gamma proteobacterium symbiont of Bathyaustriella thionipta | reverse complement strand
CCTACAGGTGGTGGCTCAGTAGCTGAGCCTTAGGGGTAATCAGGTAAATTTATGTTTTTCATGGATTCCAGCATTTGTGTGGCTTCCTGTACTTGCACGATCGCTTCTGCAGGCATAGCCTTCTGGATAATATCGAAGTATTTTCCATAGTTCATGTCTATCTGGTAAAAGCCGTTACTCTGAGTCACCATACCTTTGAGTGATTGCGCCTGCTGGCCGCCTTTTTCACCGGTGTACAACATGATATGACTGTCCTGCAAGCGGGCTTTCAGCATAAGTTGACTGCCATCCGGTAAGGGCACGGGCATTTCCAGAGGGCTACCATCAGCCGGTAGTTCAATAGCGGCCAGTTCCGGTGCCATTATTTTGCCGGCATTGATCAGTAAAGTGGGATTCTTGGCGGTCAGCGTGACAATACCATCCAGATTTTCGATTTGGGCCTGAGCCTGGCTGTTTGCCGTGCTTTTGGCGAATTTTATATCGTTCAGTGTTACCGAAATGCCCTGTACGCCGGCCACCATAGCCGTCATCATCATCAGAGCAGCCGGATTGTTCTGTTTCATATCTTGTTGCAGCGTGGTCAGAAATTCACATTTATAGGGAGTTTTCTGGAATTCTGTCCATTGCTTCATCATGAATGGCGCAAGGTTATCCATATCAAGCCCCATAGCCATGGACATGGCAACACTGTGATCGTTGGTTTTTATATAGTCGGGAATAAAGCCCCGTAATGATCGCAGGCCCTGCATGAAACCAGAGTTATTGCTTTCCATAATGTACAGAAAGCCTATCTGTAGCGGTTCGCTGTCAAGTTTGAGTGAAGTAATACCAAAAACAGTACGCGGCCAATGCGCCACAATTTCGCTCAATTCTGTGTAGCAGGCTTCACTGCGCAGTTTATCCAGGTCTTCGTTCGTGCCTGACAGCCGGGTAAGCATGCGGCCAAAAGAATTCGCATCCGCATTGCTGAGACCCTTAACCAGTTCCTGATGATTGATGAAGCCCAATGCGGTCGGGTTAAAATCATATTGCTTTATCAGCTTTTGCAGTACATCGGTTTCAGCCAGCGATTTTTCAGGTTTTTCCTGTTCCAGTGCCATGGCCAGTGTAGAGCTGTCCTTGATATCCATATCCACAGTGATGATGGCATGATCGCCGCGGGTGGCAACAATCAGCCAGCTTGGGTGTTCGGCCTGTGCATCATTCAGTCGATAGCGGCGAAATTGAGCGTCTCCCAGTGTTTCCGGTGTACTGCTGAGAGCGGCCTGTTTTTCGATGGCTTTGATCTGTTTTTCGAAAGCATCCAGGTCGGCCAGTTGTATGCGAAACACAGGGGTAAGACCAATCATATAAAAAAGCGAACGGTTGAGCGGAGCAACGCCCCATTCAGCCAGTAGTTTTTCCGGATGGTTCAGGACGGCATCTATATAAGCCACCTGGGCCTGAGCCAGGAAACGCTCCCCATCGGTAGTGGCTGCAGCCAGCAGCATGACCTTGCTTTCTGTTGACATGGGCATGGAGGGCATGTTCTTGCTGCTCCAGTCAAGGTAGTCCTTCAGTGGATAGGGCTGCAGTCCACCATAGAACATCAGGGTATCCTCCGGAACCTGTGTCAGTGGGTCTGAGTCGGATATTGAGGACAGCTTGTTGTCTGCATCATCGCCACAGGCTGACAGCAGCAGTACGATCAGCAGTGTGGCGGAAATCCTGAAGAAGGCATGAGTATGGTTTAACATAGGGTTAACCTGGTTGTTTACAGTGGTTGAAGGGGTGGGCCCGGATTATAGCCTGAGCGATATGAGCCCTAATAGTTTTGGCGGGCCTGATTAACTCATTAACAGCCTGTTGTTAATGCAGCAGGTTGAAAAGCCGCATGCGGTAGCGCTTGACCAGAGGGTCATCGGCCAGCAGGTCAAAGACGGCCAGCATGGCTTTGTGCGCTGCGTCATCCTGCCAGCCTTTGTGTTTTTGCATAATCTTCATGAGTAGTTCAAGGGCTTGTTCATATTGCCCCATATTAACGGCATGAGCCGCGATTTGATAAAGCGTCTGGGCATCATCGGCCGAGACTGCCAGTTTTTGCTGCAATGCTTCGCTGTCGGGGGCGTTGGCACTGATACCGGCAAACAGCAACTGTGCTTTAAGAGCCATGGCGTCCGCTTTGCTTTGTTCATCGGGCGGCAGCGTGGCAAAAGCCTTTTCGGCATTATCCAGATCACCCAGTATGGCTTTGGTGCGTGTATAAGCCAGGATGGCAGGCACATTGGCGGGGTCTTTTGTATAAGCCTGAGTGGCCAGTTTATCGGCTGATTCAATATCACCGGCCTGCAACAGGGCGTCCAGCTGGCTGCTGAAGTCGTCACCGGCTTTGGGCAGATGCTTTTCCAGGAAGGCACGTATATCGGCTTCTGGTAAAGCACCGCTGAACTCGTCAGCAACCTGGCCCTGCTTGAACAGTTTTACCGTGGGCAGGTTGCGTATTCCAAAATGAGCGGCGATGGCCTGCTGTGCTTCGGTATCAACTTTGGCAAGAATAAAACGCCCCTGATATTCATCGGCCAGTTTAGCCAGAATGGGCATAAGCATCTGGCAGGGCTGGCACCAGCCTGCCCAGAAATCCACCAGTACCGGCTGTTGTAACGAGCCTTGCAGAATAATCTGTTCGAAATTCTGTTCATCAATATCAAAAATATAGGGAGAGTCTGTCATGCTGGTAGAACCTTTTTCGTCGTTGCAGACAAATATCGGCATCTGTTCAGCGGCTGTCAAGTTTTGTCTGCCTATGGCGGTATAAAAAGCGCAGAACTCAGCCGAAGCGCTGCCGGCTTTTTCGAAAGTTGATCAGCGCATATTGATTACGCTCTGATTCTGTCTATAGATTTCCGTGCCGTACAGCAAGTGGTTATACTTTGCGTCTTGAATTTTCCGCATCCGTAGTACAGCTGCCCATGTTTCTATTAAAAAAAGACCTGCAAGCCATTTTTAATCCGACCTATCTGCAACGCGGGCGTGATTATGTCGCGCGTGGCATGGTGCTGAAGACAGATAGTAAAAATGAGGGTGAACTTATTACTGCATCGGTACGAGGTTCCGGGAGAAAAACCTATCATGCGGAAATTTATCTGGATCAGAATGATGGCAAAGTGACCGATATTCATGGTCATTGCTCTTGCCCGGTGCATTATAACTGCAAGCATGTGGCCGCCGCTTTGCTGCATTATATCGAGCATCAGCCACCGCAGCAGGATGATCTGTTTGGCGCACCGGTCGGCGGCTGGCTGGAGCAGCTTAAAGCCGCTAATCAAACAGCCGGGCAAGCAAAATCACCGGCTAACCGCCTCTTGTTTATACTGGAATTACAGCATTTGCCTTCCGGTAACCGTTTAATGGTCAAGACGTTGAAAGCACATCTGCGTAAGGACGGTAACTATGCGGCAGCCAAACCTTTTTCCAGTAATGCTCATTCCCCGGCCGCTTCATTAAGTGACGATGACCGGCATGCACTGTCGGTATTACAAGCCATGAACAGTGGCCCGCCCAGTGCGGAAACGGCTTTGGTGGGGGTGTCGGGTGCGGCCACCCTGCAGGTTTTGATGGACAGCGGGCGTTGTCACTGGAAAAGCGAACAGTCTCCCGCGCTGCAATTTGGCGAAGACTTTTCCAGCCCGCTTTCATGGCATAGCCTTGAAGATGGATCGCAAGTCATCAGGGCGGATCAGTTGTCAGCAAAAAATATTCTGTTACCGCTTGTGCCTCCCTATTATCTGAATACTGAATCGGCGCAATGCGGTGTGCTGCAAACGGGCTTGCCGGACAAGATTGCGGCTGTACTGGTAGCCTCACCAGCAGTTGCGCCGGCAAATATCACAAAATTGTGTGAAGCTTTGAAAAGCAGTTTCAAGGGGCTGGATTTACCTCTGCCCATCGTGCCTGAAATTCATCAGATTCGTGATATTCAGCCAACCCCCTGCTTGAGATTGTTTGATGAGAAACCTGATTTTGCCTATTTTGGTGAAGATGAAATCGTTAGCATAGCGACCCTGCATTTTGATTATCAGGGAACCCGGATACATCCGCATAGCGAGGAAGAAAGCTTCACCCGTCAGACCGAAGAAGGCTATGAAGTGCTTCATCGTAACCTGAAATTTGAAAAGGCCGCACTGCACAGGCTGGATGAAATAGGCCTGCTGAGTGATGAGTTTTCTTTTGGTGATGAAAGCCTGGAACTGGAACCGGCGCATGTCAGTGATACCTGGGTTGATTTCATGCTTTATCACCGCGAAGCTCTGTTGGCAGATGGCTGGAATGTCGAAATTGATGATAATTTTTCCTTTCATCTGGATGAGGCGGATGAATGGTATGCCAATATCGAACAAAGCTCGAATGACTGGTTCAAGCTGGAATTGGGGGTTGATGTAGACGGTGAACAGATTAATTTATTGCCTTTTCTGGTCAGCTTTCTCAGTTCGTTGAAAGGTGCGCAGGAAATAGAAGATTTGCGTTCCCAGCCGGATGATTATCCCTTGTTGCTGCAACAGAATAATGGCCGCATGCTACATGTGCCGCTGGCCAAAGTGCGGCATATTATTGATACGCTGGTCGAACTTTATGACCCGAATGTACTGGATGATGACGGCAATCTGGAATTATCGCGGTATCACAGTAACCAGCTGAGCGCGCTGGACAGCGTACATACCGATCTGGTCTGGCAGGGTGGTGAAAAGCTGCGCAAATTTGGTGAACGCCTGCAAAATTTTGAAGGTATTCGCAACATCAAGCCACCGGCCACCTTGAAAGCCGATTTACGGGATTACCAAAAAGAAGGCCTCAACTGGCTGCAATTTCTGCGTAAATATGAATTGGGAGGCATTCTGGCCGATGATATGGGGCTGGGTAAAACGGTACAGGCACTGGCGCATCTGCTGGTGGAAAAAAAGGCCAGGCGTGCCGACCTTCCCAGTCTGGTTGTAGCCCCCACCAGTTTGATGGTGAACTGGAAGCGTGAAGCAGAACGTTTTGCGCCCAGCCTCAAGGTGCTGGTGCTGCAGGGCATGCAACGCAAACAATATTTTGATCAGATTGCCGAGCATGATCTGGTTCTGACCACCTATCCGTTACTGTCGCGTGATACCGAAGTATTGATGCAACAGCCCTGGCATATCGTCATTCTGGATGAAGCCCAGCACATCAAAAACCCCAAATCCAAAGCGGCACAAACGGCCTGTCATTTGAATACCCGGCATCGTTTGTGTTTAACCGGCACACCACTGGAAAACCATCTGGGTGAATTGTGGTCACAATTTAATTTTCTGATGCCGGGCATGCTGGGTGATGAACGTCGTTTTCGTAAAATATTCCGTACCCCCATAGAAAAACATCAGGATTCCGCGCGTCAGCAGCAACTACGACAAAGAGTGGCGCCTTTCATGATACGCCGCGACAAATCAGAAGTAGCGACGGAACTGCCGCCGAAAACCGAAATGCTCACGCAAGTGGAATTAAGCGGAGCGCAACGTGATTTGTATGAAACCATCCGCGTTTCCATGCACAACAAGGTCAAACAGGCGATTGATAAAAAAGGCATCTCCCGCAGCCAGATCATTATTCTGGACGCATTGTTGAAATTGCGTCAGGTATGTTGTCATCCACAGTTGCTGAAACTGCCCAGCGCGCAAAAAGTCAAACACTCGGCCAAGCTTGATCAACTGATGGAAATGTTGCCCGAGATGGTGGAAGAAGGCCGCCGTATTTTATTGTTTTCAGCTTTTACCTCGATGCTGGCAATGATTGAAGACGAGCTGAAAAAAAACAACATTCACTATGTCAAGCTCACCGGACAAACCCGCAATAGAGAAAAGCCTATTGATGAATTTCAGTCCGGTAAAGTACCGGTTTTTCTCATCAGCCTGAAAGCGGGAGGATCGGGTTTGAATCTGACCGCCGCCGATACCGTTATTCACTACGATCCCTGGTGGAACCCGGCGGCCGAACGTCAGGCAACCGATCGGGCCTACCGCATTGGTCAGGACAAGTCGGTATTTGTTTACAAAATGATTACCGCCGGAACTGTAGAAGAAAAAATAGCCGCCATGCAGGCTAAAAAGCAGGCGCTGGCGGATGCCCTGTTTGCGGAAGGCAGCAAAGGCGGCAGTCTGAGCAGTGAAGATTTACAGGCCTTGTTTCAACCCCTGGGGGGATAAATGCGTATTCATATACTGGGTATTTGTGGCACTTTTATGGGCGGAATTGCTCTGTTAGCCAAAGAAATGGGGCATGAAGTCAGTGGTTCAGACGCGCATGTGTATCCGCCCATGAGTGAACAACTGCAACAGGCCGGTATCGAACTGATGGAAGGCTATGATCCGCAGCATTTCAGCTCAGGGGTGGACCAGATTATCATCGGTAACGCTTTATCGCGGGGTAACGCTGCGGTTGAATACATACTGAATGAAGGTTTGAAATACACTTCCGGGCCGCAATGGTTGTCTGAAAACCTGCTGCAAAATCGCTGGGTAGTGGCGGTATCCGGTACACATGGAAAAACTACCACCGCCAGTATGCTGGCCTGGATTATGGAATATGCCGGTCTGCAACCCGGTTTTCTTATTGGCGGCGTACCGCTTAATTTTCATTGTTCCGCACGTCTGGGTGCTGATCCCTTTTTTGTTATTGAAGCGGATGAATACGATACCGCCTTTTTTGATAAGCGCTCCAAGTTTGTGCATTACCATGCGCGTACTTTGGTCATGAATAATCTTGAATTTGATCATGCCGATATTTTTGATGATCTGGCTATGATTCAAAGACAGTTTCATCATTTGCTACGCACCATTCCGTCCGAAGGTCTGGTTGTATCTCCGGCGCATGACGAGGCTCTTAATCAGGTTATAAAAATGGGTTGCTGGACACCGCTTGAGAAACTGGCGGTGAGTGAATTGGAAGCGGGTTGGTCGCTGCGTGCGGCAAAAGAGGATGGCAGCTGTTTTTCAGTAATGCTGGATGGGCAGGTGCAAGGACGTGTCGCCTGGTCACTGATGGGTAAGCACAATATGGACAATGCCCTGGCCGCTATTGCAGCGGCCCGTCACACAGGTGTTCCGCCAGCCATGGCCTGTGATGCTCTGGCACAGTTTCATAATGTGAAACGGCGCATGGAGTTACGTGGGGAAGTCAATGGTATTCGCGTTTATGATGATTTTGCGCATCATCCCACGGCCATCAGCACCACCCTCAAGGGCTTGAAAGCGGCCAAAAATGGACAGGGGCGGGTAATCGCGGTACTGGAACCCCGTTCCAATACCATGCGCATGGGTGTGCATGCGAATCAGTTAAGCCGATCATTAATGGCAGCCGATCTGATCTTTGTTTACAAGCCGGATGATTTGCAATGGGACACGCGCAAACTACAGGCAGAACTGACCGGCAAAGGCAAATTATTCGGCTCGATTGAAGCCATTATTCAACAGCTTTCAGAACAGGCCAGACCCAATGATCATATTGTTATTTTAAGTAATGGCGGCTTTGAAAATATCCACCAGCGTTTGCTGGACGAATTAAAGCTGAAATAACGGCTCAAGCAGGATATAGACAGCCAGGGCGGAATTGAGTAGCCATTGGTGTGGAAGGAAGAATGGCGTGAGGCTTTTCCCTATCCCGATAGACAGCAGTAAAGTTTTTTCATAAGGGAGCTGTTAATGTGAAATTCTCTGAAATTAAATGGGCGTTGATTGGTAGCTTAATCATGCTTTTCCTGACGTTGCCAGCACACTCAGGCTTTATCTTCATTCTCTTTTTATTGGTCACAGGCCGCTAGTCAAAACTATGCACTTTAGTGCAAGGCTTTAGCTGCTACACAATTATGGTAGTCTTGGAAGGATGA
>JAHXHF010000168.1 GCA_025656895.1 gamma proteobacterium symbiont of Bathyaustriella thionipta | reverse complement strand
GTGGCCAAAAATGCAGGCAATTGACTGAATTCGACGGCGGGCGGGGTCATAGCCCCTCGAAAATAGCGAGTTTTCTGCCGGACACTAGTTAGTCAGTGAATCCACACGTAAGGAATGCGGTATCTGCCAGGCTTGTCTGGTCAGTTCTTCAATGGCACTGAGTGTTGTTCTGCTGAAAACATTACCCTTGTCCGCAGCCACCACAAATAACACATTATCAGTTTTTGAATAGGTTTCCTGCAGCGCATAGAAAGCCTGTAATTCAGGGTTATCATTATCAAAAAAGACCTGATAATCACTTGAAAAAGTTAACTGGCGAATACCAGCGGCCAGCAGGCCGATAATCAGCAACAAAAATACCAGCGTAGCGATATTGTGTCGCAGCAATAAGCGCAGACCTTTATCCAGCATGTTCAAGAGACTTGCAGTTCTTCAAGCGAAAGCCGTACAGAACGCGATTGCGGCGCCTCACCATAGCCCAGACGCCCCATGAACATGGATTTTTGCAGACTGTTCTCTCCCAGCAGATCTGCCATTCGCTGGCGTAATTGTTGCGCTTTACGCAAGGCTGTTTTATTTTCACTGAACTGAATGCCTTCATCGGCATAGTTTGAAAAAATCAGCGGTGTCATTTCCGGTTGCAAGCGAACGCCCAGACTGGTTGCAGTAAGCCAGAAACGCTGCATGGCAGCACCAGCCTGCAAATAGTCTTCCACAGTGTGCGGCTCATGATTGGCCAGCAACACAAAATGTGCGGCACAGCGCAAGCCGGGGATTAAATCCATTTGCAAACGGGGCAACCAGGTTCCCGCCAGATAACGATTCAGGAAACGTGCCCGCCCCCAGCTGTGCATGGCCCACTGCATGATGCGTATGGCCAAGGGATCGATACCGACCGCCTGTGATGGAATACGGTCTTTGCTGAAACGCGCATTCCATTCAATGATTTTTTGATGCACTCGAAAGGCTTCCGGTATGGTCAAACGAATGCCGCCATTGAAAAACAGAATGCGCGCCACCTGGCTTTTGCTTGCAGCACTGTCCAGCCAGTGAATACGATGATGCGGACCAACCACCTGCTGCAGCCGCTGCCGGTCACGCGCTGACAACACCTGTGTTTGCAGCGCGCGTCTCTGTGTACTGCGTTTGCATATAAATGTTGACAGCTCATCAGGCGGCTGTGAATCCGTCTCTATTAACTGCAAATCAAACAGCATGTGCGTATCCGGGCAATTTTCCCGCCTTTTCAACTGCACCTGCAAACCCTCGGCACGGGCGGCTATGCGTATGGTTTCCAACAGCATTCCGACAGAAAGCTGGCTGGCATGGCCTTGCAAATCATAAACGGCCAGATCACGAGTATCACTGGCATGAATCACGGCGCTGAATGGGCCACTAATTTCAAAACGCCAGGGTTGTGTATTATCGCCACTGGGCGTCCAGCGTGCCTGATTTAAAACCCGCTCAACCGGTGTAAGCGCTCGCTTATTTTTAGATTTTCCAGCTTTATCCGAATTGCGAATCGCCATGCCCCGCCGTGCCAGATGCAGATTAATGCGTTGTAAAGGGTGGCGATGCCCGCCTGTTCGGCGACACTTTTGCAGGCGGTTGCTGTAAGCATCAAACTGCAAGGACACAGGTGCAGCCGGAACCCTGCCACGCTTCAACAGTATCTTCATAGCCTGCGTAATCAGCATACCCGCGCACAGTTCACAACCCATAGCGGTTGAGGGACCTTTATGCTGTTCCAGGTCCAGTCGGGTAGGATCAACCAATGCTTTCAATTGTAAGCGCGTAGGTGACAGGCCATTGAGAAAACGCAGATATTTTTCATCTTGCGTTTGGCCTTGCAGACCAAAATATTCTTCAAAGCTCATCTTGCCCGGCATAAAACACAACAGGGAAACCCCCATGCCCAGAGGTGCCGCTGTTATCGCCGGAATTCCCTTTTCAGCACAAGCGGCGAATACGGCCTGGCGAATCTCCACTGCAAAAAAATCCAGTCCATCCACATACAGATCAACGTCCTGTAGAAAATCGTCCAGATTCTCCATCTGCACCCCATTGGAAAATTTTTTTATATCCAGCGCAGGATTGATGTCTTCAGCCAGTTCCTGCAACACATCAATCTTGGCTCGCCCCACATGGCGCATGGCCGCGCCGGCCTGGCGGTTAAAATTGGCCTGCTCAAATGTATCCAGATCGGCAATATGAAACGCCCCTATGCCCATGCGGGTAGCGGTTAGCAGGTGGCTGCCACCTACGCCTCCCAAGCCGGCAATGGCCACTCTTTTTAAACGCAGTTGCTGCTGTTCCTGCTCCGTTACCCAACCAATGTTGCGTGAAAATGCTTCCTGATAATCGAACCCTGATTTCATTATTGAAAAAGTCTCCCGTCGCCCAGACTGTTTATAATGGGGCCTAGCCTAGCGATGCCAGCCTGCTATATCCGTGACTTTATTCGCAGTTATTTAGCGATAACGGACGCTTTATGCGTCCTATGTTCCGATTAGTGAACTGGTTCCGGTTTATGCGCTTATCGGAAAAATACTCATTTACAGGGATAAATGGCTTTATTCGTTCAGGCGGGATGATTACAATCAGCGGGTAAAGGAACAGGAGGCACATATGAACCGAAAAAAAGCCCGGATCACGCGTAATCCGGTCGCCAAATTCAGTACGCAATTTAATCGCGCCAAAGTATTTAAAGACCGCACAAAATACCGGCGTAAAAACAAGCACAAAGGGCAAGAGCCTTTTGCATGCAGCCTGATTCCAGACTGCATGCAAAAGGTTTTTTTCATAGTATTGGGGCTTTTTTTCTGCGGTAAAAAGCCCTCTTTCTGCTATGCTTAACGGGCTTTTATTAAATTCTGTCCGCGCATCCAACACCTTTAAGGGGACTCTCCATGACACATCAAAAAGCCCGACAACTGTTAATCCTGAGCCTGTTATTAAGCTTCTTTGCCGGCGTAATTCAAGCCGCTGAATCAACGACAGCCGCCAAGGCCCTTATTCCGTGGGATGCCGAAGGCAGGGTTTACCGCATCAGTGTAGATACGGTTCTTTTTCAGGGGGACCTGGAAGGCATTCTTTATCTGCAAACCAGTCAGGGTGAATTTGATGAAGGTTTTGTGCGCTGTCCAGCCGCACAGGAATTGAATACAAAAACAGGCAACACCCATGCTTCCGGCAACTGCATGATTACTGTTGATGGTGGTGACACGGCCTTTGCCGAATGGACTTGCCACGGTAAGATCGGGCATTGCAAAGGGCAGTTCAAGCTTACCGGCGGAAGTGGCCGGCTTGAGGGACTGACAGGCTCCAGTTCCTTTATGATCCGTTCGCCGATGAGATTACTGGCCATTGATAAACCTAGTGACAGCGCTATTTCCATTTCTTCCGGTCTGGCCATATTACCTGACCTGAAGTACAGCATTCCGGCAAAATAAAAAAACGGGAAGCCCTGCTGATAATGAGTAATAAACCCCATACCGGACAGGAGAACTTTATGTCAAGAACTTGCATGATTACACTGATTCTGGCGTTAACGGTGACCTTTATCAGCCAATCGGCTGCCGCAAAATCTATCCGCTGCGGTATCCATGTCATCAGTGACGCGCAACGCAAAGGACCCGGCAAGTTTGAAGTACTGAAAAAATGCGGCGAGCCCAGTTCCCGGCAGGGAGATGTATTTGTTTATACCCGTTCGGGAAAACCGGTTGAACTGCGCTTTGATAGCCGCGGCATGCTGACCAGCATCAAGTAATTCCCGCAGCGGCCCTGTTGCGCACAAGCTTTTGTACAGCCGGGGAATAACCCCGGCTTACCCCCCTCCAGAGAGTCAGGTCACAATACCCGGATAATCAGCAATACCCGGATTATCTTTCACACCCACCAGTTTCGGATGATTGATCTTCGGCAGACGCAATACTTTGTCGTCATCCCGTTTAGCCAGAATGTAGTCACGCACCACATCCCACATGAGACGACCTTCCGGAGTGCGGTTAACACTGGCCCAACCGGCAACCTTGTACATGGTTTCCGCTTCAATCAAATGACCGTTATCCAGACGTGCATCGGTAATACGCTCATATAAGGGCTTGGACGGATCCATGGTGTAATCCAGCCCGCCTACTCGCACCATGTCACCTCCGGATTGCAGGTAGGGATCTTTATCGAACAGGTTATCGGCTACCCCTTCCAGAATATTTAACAGGTCATGGCCGCTCATTTCAGAAACATAGGTTTCACCATAGGTTATGGCACATTGCGTCATGACATCTTCCATGGTTATCCAGTCACCTTTCAGGGTGGTGGTACCCCAGCGCACACCGGCCGACATGGCAACATCCGCATCATATTCATGGCGTAATGCATTGCACAGCACCTGATCCCAGGTGCCCATAAAGTTACCTCGACGGTAAAGCAGCCGGTCCGCCTTCGCCAGCTTTTCATTCAGAATTTCATCGAAGGTTTTACCCATGCGCTTTTTATTGTAATTGAACTTTTTAGCGCGGCTTTCAACAATTTTATCGGTATATTTTGTATTGCGCATTTGCGCAATATAGGCTTCCATTTCTTTATCCGGTTCCAGCCAGTCAGAAATAATCGGCAGCATTTTGTAATCCATAGACTTGATCTTGCCGTCCTGAATATCAAAATCCATAACGCCGACATATTTACTGTTAGAACCCGCATTGGTTACCCAGCAGTCATGCCCTTCTACATTTTTCACCATCGTTGGCTCAGGCATACCATCATGCGTGTGACCACCAAAAACCGCATTCAAACCCGGTATACGCTCTGCCATTTTCAGGTCTACGTCCATTCCGTTATGGGATAACAAAACAATCGCATCCGGTTTTTCCCGTTCACGAATAGCCTTGACCATTTCAATCATGTCATCTTCACGCAGACCGAATGACCAGTCCGGAAAAAACTCTTGCGGATTGGCATTGCCGGTACGCGGAAAAGCCTGCCCGACAATACAGATACGCGCGCCATTCACTTCCTTGATGACATAGGGCTGAAAAGCAAAGCCTTCATCTTCATCATACAATCCCCGGCCATCGTATTGCTCCACCAGTTTAGGGTATTCATCTCCCATCAGGGCGTCTTCTTTAACACGCACGTTCTGGCCGATAAAATCACCTTTGAACAGCGCCACATTACTCAATACTTCGGCTTCCCGGTAGGTGAACTCCCAATGCCCGACCATGACATCCAAACCCAGAATGTTGGAGGCCTCTACCATATCCACACCACGGGTCCACAAGGCAGTGCCCGAACCCTGCCACAAATCACCGCCATCCAGCGTAATGGTATTATTTTTGCCCCCGGCTTCTTTGCGCAGTTTATCCAGCAAGGTTTTTACCTGCGGATAACCACCGGTACGGCCAAATTTGTGGGCCGCATTTTCAAAATCAAGATAGGTATAGGCGTAAGATTCCGGTGATTTAGGTTTCAGATTCATGGCCTTGAGCAACTTGTTGCCGACCACGTGCGGTGGTCGCCCATAGGCATCACCCACACCCAGGTTTACATTGGGCTCACGAAAATAAACCGGCCTGAGCTGACCGTGTACATCGGTAATATGCAGAATGCGAACATTGCCTTTCATGGGCAAATCGTAAAATCCCTTGGGCGCCTTGCTGGCACTAAAGGCATTACTGGATAACAATGCAGACGCACCGGCAGCCGTTGCACCTATTCCCATTAATTTCAGAAAATCACGACGATCTACTTTTGGCATATTCCGCTACCTGTATGGTGATAAAAAAAAGAATACGGGTCTGAGCGACCCGTTTATTATTATGCGCGTGAATCACGCCTCCATCCTGTATGAAAGCTATTATAATACGGCTTTATTGCTTTGAAAAATTAGCCCTTTAACAAATACTAATTTAATAACCATGAGTCATCCTGCTATCCGCTGTTTCAATCAAATAATTTTGCTGGCCACCTGCTGCCTTGGTGGCTTGTTTTTATCCCTGCCGGCACAGGCGGATGTGGTCAAACCAGCGCTGGTAGAAATCAGCGTGAATACCAACGGTCACTACAGTGTCGAATTGCGTGCCAGCATAGAGACCCTGTTGACCGGCATCAATGCGCGTTATCGCAACACCAAAGAAGCCCCCAATGCACAGGCTTATGATGACTTGCGAGTGCTTTCAGCCCATGACTTGCGACAACAGTTCAAGCCATTTGAAAGTCAATTAACCGATAGCCTGAAACTCTGGTTTGACGGAAAGGCCGTTGATCTGACTGTCTCACAGGTTATTATTCCTGAACCCGGCTACACCAAGGTGCCCCGTATCAGTGTTATCTATCTGCAAGGTGATATTGATCGCTCGGTAAAAACGGTCCGCTGGTATTACCCCGAAGCCTTTGGCGACAATGCCGTGCGCGTTCGTCAGGTAGATGAGAGCAACGCAAAATGGCATTGGTCTGAATGGCAATGGCTGCGCAACGACCAACAGGCCCAGCCTTTTTCACTCACCGAAGTATTCACAAAACAGGATACAGGCAACGTCATAAAAACCTATATTACAGCCGGCTATGATCACATCCTTCCCAACGGCAAGGATCACATTCTTTTCATTCTGGGCATTTTTCTGCTCAGCATCCGTCTGCGCCCCTTGCTGGAACAGGTCACCATGTTTACGGTGGCTCACTCCATTACGCTGGGGCTGGCTATCAGCGGCTACATCAACCTGCCTTCGCAGGTAGTCGAGCCGCTCATTGCGCTATCCATCGCCTACATTGGCATAGAAAATATATTTTCAAAAACACTGCATAAGAGCCGTCTGTTTATTGTGTTTGCCTTCGGTCTGCTGCACGGCATGAGCTTTGCCAGCGTACTGGCGGATTTCGGCATGCCGGATGATGCATTTTTGACTGCACTGATAAGTTTTAATGTGGGTGTTGAATTGGGCCAGCTGAGTATTATTTTACTCGCCTTCCTGGCTGCCGGACTTTGGTTCCGGAACAAGTCCTGGTATCGACCGGTTATTGTCATTCCAGCCTCTGCGGTTATCGGTATCATCGGGCTTTACTGGACATGGGATCGGCTGGTTTTGTATTGACATGAAAAACACAGACCGGATTCATTATTAACGGAATCCGCACCCTCATCAAAAGGTAACACCTGCATCCCCCAAAACCTGCTGGGGTCAAGGATCCATTTTGAGATCGAAGACCTGATGAGGAGGGGAATGAGCGGATTCCATCAGGGCCAGAAGCCAATAGTGCTTCAACGAAAGGCCGAATATATAGGAGCAACTTTTCTTTATGACATTCAGGTACTTTTTCATGCAAACGCGGGATGGACCATAAATGACCCTATTATTCCTGCTTACATTAAGCCCACGTGGTTTTTAATTGCCTATGCTCGCCTGCACAATCACGTAAATATAGATTTATTAAGCTTTGATACGGGATACCTTTATCCTCAGCCATTGCCTTAAAATAAGCAATGGTGTCTTGATCAAGCCGAATCGTAATCTGCTTTTTTACCCGCTTGGCATAGGGGTTTTTTTTAGACTTTGAAAAATCGTATGATTCACGCATGTTGACAACCCTCGTACTGAGTTCTTTCTGATTTATCTGCCTTCCTGGCTGATATAATACGAATTAAGTTTGGGCTTCTTTCACAATGGCAAACTACCAGGATTTTCATTTGAGCACTCATCCCCATGAGAATAAAGCGCTCTTCACCTTCAGAATCTGGATCAGGTATTAAACGACCAAAATCATCAGAAAATATGGTTTTCGCCTCCTCAAAGGTAACGCCATGTTTCTTCTTATTTGATTGTAACTACTCAGCGAAAATAACACAAAAAAGTGCTTGACACGATTTTAGCGTTATTTTTACTTTTTTAATTGCGCAACTGGCGACCC
>JAHXHF010000195.1 GCA_025656895.1 gamma proteobacterium symbiont of Bathyaustriella thionipta | reverse complement strand
CTCGCGGGGTTAACGCCATTGTTTCGGTTTTAAAGGAATCACAACTGCAGCTATCCCCCGCCGGTATAGGCCTGAATATTGCGGCAGGCCAGATTCTTGACCCCATTGATGACATGACCGAACGTTTGTCATCGGTCATGGTTGCCTCCATTGTTTCCATCAGCATCCAAAAAACCGGCTATGAACTGGGACGCCATCTTTCCTTCTTCGCCCTGGGAATCCTGCTGTTATTTTTTATCCCGCTGCTGTGGTTGCGAAGCTATGCCAACTGGCTCAGCGCGCCTTTGCTTAAAGCCGTATTATTACTGTTGATATTACGTCTGCTACTGCCTCTGTCGGCGGCTATAAGCAGCTACGCCTATACACAGCTGTTTGCTCCCCAGATTGAGCAGGCATTGCAGGAATTATCATCACTTTCTGATCAATACAGCCACAGCGATCCTTTCAGCAATAGCCAGGAGTCCAGTGTTCTTGACTATTTCAGCAGCGATGAAAACAGCCAGATTGAACAGCTCAAGCAGGCATTCGAACAGATATTCAGTCGGGCCGAAGAAATTATTCATGCTTTATTACAACTGATCACCGCCTATAGCGGCCTGTTTATATTGCAGGTCATTCTGCTGCCGCTCAGCCTGTTATGGCTGATGCTGCGCCTGCTGCAGGCTAAAATCCCTCATCGATGGCTAACCCGGATATTTCACCCGGTCGCTCTGAAATCAAGCTAAGCCATTGTCGTTCATAATGATTCAGCGAATATAAGCAAAGTACGTAGTGTAACCGCGCAGCGCTGAACGCGCCCTCGCACCGTTCCCGGGTGAAACATCCAGGTTAACAGGTGAAGCATTGAGTCGTATCAACAAGCCTGATTAAGCGTCCTGATTTATACCACAATAAGCTGCTACAATAGCCGGTAGTATGAAGAAATTTACAATTATTTCAGTAGCAAGCCCTATCCGGCAATCAAGCCTATGACGCCAGCCAAAGAACAAGAACTTGCACCGATTTCTGACGAGCAACTGTTACGCGCAGCGAGTGCCTTTGAAGCGATTCTGGTCAAGCAGATCGAGATCAAGGAGAAAATGGGGCATGACCTGAAAGCCGCCATTCGTGTCGGCATGATTGTGCTGGGACTGATTGCCATATCCCTGCTCATTCTGTTATTGAGCCTGTCTGCGCAAATCAACCGTATCAGCGATATTGTGAACTACATGAATCAGAATTTCACAACCGTAACCCACCAGATGCGCAAAGTCAGTGCTGCTGTTGACTCTATGGAAAAACGGGTCGCATTACTGGATGACATGAAAAATCAAACCGCTGTCATGCATCAGCATATGGGCATCATCACCCGGGATATGCAAACCATGCAAAGCAACATGAGCGGCATCAATCAACATGTAGCGGTTGTGCAAAAAAATGTGGACCATATCGCCAGCGCCATAACTCACATGAATAACCAGGTGCAATATATGGGGCATGATATGAACTATATGGCAGAACCCGCTCGTACCTTACAAAAAATCATGCCTATTCCATAGGAAAACTCATGTCCCCAGCACACACAGATCCAAGACGCACTTTTGTTGAAATGGTCGGGCGACTGAGCCGTAAAACCCAGATGCACCTGGATGAGCAGCAGCGCCATGTAGAAATAAATAAAATAATTGTTTTTAGTATTTCTGTGTTGTTGATTGTGGTAGCCGCTTTCAATATGTACTTTATCAAAGTGCTGTATCAGGATTTAAACGGCATTGTTGACAACATGGACTCCATGCACACCAATATGCTGGAGGTCTCAAAGGCCATGAACTCCATCACCGATAATGTGGAATCCTTTGAAATACACATGCGTGATATGGATCAAATCACCCGACACACCGGCTCTATGGCCCAAATGCTGCCCTCAATCAGCAATAATATGAGCAGCATGGCTGGTAATATGAATACCATTGATAACAATATGGGAAAAATGAGCCGGGGCATGACGGTCATAGACCAGCGCTTTGGGCAAATGACCGGCGGTGTAGCCAATATGCGCCACAGTGTGCGACAGATTTCCCGCCCTATGGGGGTTATGAATCCATTCTTCCCCTGAGCGCATTATTCAAAGTAGGTACCGGGATTCTGCCAAAAACCATCCTCAGCTGCCAAGTTGTTGCATACGCAGCTTCTCTTCATCCAGACGCGCATAAATTTCACTGCGGCGGCTGATCAGCTTTTGCTCAAGATTCTCCTGATCCAGATCCGTCATACTTTTTGTGCTGACAACACCTTCATAAATAGCTTCCTCAACCGAAATAAGATTTTTTTGTATTTCATAGGCAAAGGCACTGTCATTCATCAATGAAGTCGCCATTTCGGGGCTGATCAACTGCTTGCGAATCAGATCATCAAGCACACCGTTGGCAATGATGTCGTGCTCTTCCATTTGATAACGAAATTCCTGCAAGGCCAGCATACGACCTGATATCGTACTGTTTTCTTCCATGCTGAACAGCAAGCGCAACAAATTGCCCAACTGCATGCGGATCTCGTCATACTCATGGCGAAAATATTTATTCTCCGAAGCCATAGCCCGGTCCAGGTTCTTCTGCATATCTTTCATGGCCTTGATCGCCACCACTAACTCATGGGCGGCGGAACGTAAACGAGCCGTTACTGCCAGTTGATTGGCATCCATAATAACTTCGGCACGTGTCGCATAATCAATAATCGCCGCGTACAAACCTTTGACCTTGCGGGCATAAACATCCGACACATCCACATGAATAATTTCGCGTGAATCATGCACAATCTGGTCCATGCTCTGCAGAGACATAATATCAGCTCGATTCAGGTTGAGAGCATGCGCCAGAATCTCGAATGTGTTATTCGCCATATGCACCAGCTCCTTGCTGATCACTTCAAGAGCTGTATCCGGTAGTTGCAGGGCCGAATTGTTCAGGAACAATACCGCGCTGACCGCCTGCGGCTCGACTTTGTCTTTTATGCTTCTCTCCAGGAAAATAACCAGCATATTGATGAGCGGCAACATCATCATGACACCGAGCAGATTGAACAGGGTATGAAAAACCGCAAATTTCAGAGTGTAGTTATCCGCTTCAATCCCCACCAGAGAACTCAGCCAGTCTACTGTCAGCATAAACTGGCCAAGAAAAACAATGGCGACCGCGCCGGTAGCCAGATTGAAAATAAGATGTGCGCCCGCCAGGCGGCGACCGGCAGCATTGGCTCCCAACGCCCCGACAACCGCCGTAACCGTTGTTCCCACATTAGATCCAATAGCCAGCGCCAGCGCATTTTCGTAGCTGATTTGCCCGGCCGCCAGGGCCGCTATCGATAGAATCAAAGTGGCGTGGCTGGACTGCATCACCACGGTCATACCTATGCCGATAGCCGTATAAATCAGCACGCCCTTCAAACCCGGCATGGCATATTGAGACAAATCCAACTGTCCACTAAGGCCGTCAAAGCCTTCTTTCATGTAGGCAATACCGAGAAACAAAAAACCCATACCAATCAATACCCAGCCACTACCCCGCAATACCTTGCTGTTTTTTTGAAACATCAGGATAGCGCCAAAAACCAGCATGGGCATGGCGTACGCAGCAATATCCACCTTCAAACCAAAGCCGGCTACCAGCCAGGCACCGGTGGTGGTACCCAGATTGGCACCAAAAATAATTCCGATACCCTGAGTCAGACCAATCAGCCCGGCACTGATGAATGAGATGGTAATCACCGATACCAGTGAACTGGACTGCATAATGGAAGTAGCCAGCAGGCCGAATAAATGGCTTTTAAACAAAGTATCGGTCGTTTTGTGCAGAAAGTTCTCCAGCACCCCGCCACTGAATGATTTAAAACCCTGCTCCAGAGCCATCATGCCGATCAGAAATACGGCCACACCGGCAGCAATGGTCTTGAATTCCGGGCTGATCCAGAATCCATAACCCAGAATTACCAAAAGGACAGGTAACAATATTTTGCGCATGGCTAACCTCTTTTCGCTTGCAGTTTGCTTGATCGGTAATCTATGCCCGTTTTTTGCAGTCAACGGTCATGAAGGTTTCACACTATACTGCTAATAGCCTTTAACTGATAGATTCGGCAACACGGCTTATTCAATTAAAAAGCGCCACCGCACAATGTGAAGGAGAAGGGTATTGGCAAAACAACAGAGCAAACCACGCATACTGGTTCCGGTTGATTTCTATCCGGCTTCTGAAGCCGCTTTACTCAAGGCCTGCGAATGGGCCGAGTGCCAGGACGCAGATATTATTGTGTTGCATGTTATTCACGATTCCGGGGATATGCCGGGATACTTCTCAGCTGTACTGAAAAAAAAGCACCTGCTGAGAATAGAGGATGTGGCGCGCGAAATGTGTGACCAGTTTATACACAAGATAGCGAAAGCTCATCCTCAACTTGATTTATTACAAAACCTGCAATGCATTCTGGTCAAAGGCATACCGGTTACCCGCATATTGCAGGCAGCCAGGAAACTGGATGCCACCGCCATCGTGATGGGTAGTAAAGGCATGACCGGACTGCGCCACATGATGCTCGGCTCCGTCGCCGAGCGGGTGGTACAGCTTTGTCCACTGCCGGTTACGGTTATCAAAGTGGCTGATGACCCGGCAAAAAAATAAGCCTCATGTTTTTCCATCATTTATTTAAAAACACCCGTAACAAAAGCCGCTACACCACACTATTGCTTATTGCTACAACATTGGCGCTACTCAGCCTGCCGGTATTTGCCGATAGCCGTCATACAGTAAACATAGACTGGGCCAATATGACGATGAAACTGCTGGGCGGCCTGGCACTTTTTCTGTTCGGCATGGAACAAATGGCTGAATCACTGAAGGCTGTGGCCGGTGAACGCATGCGGGGCATTCTGGCCAAACTCACCACTAACCGCTTTACCGGCGCGGCCACCGGTGCTTTTGTCACGGCCGTCATCCAGTCTTCATCCATTACCACCGTGCTACTGGTGGGCTTTATCAGCGCCGGCTTAATGACCCTGTCGCAATCGGTTGGAATCATCATGGGAGCCAATATTGGCACCACCATCACCGCCCAGATTGTGGCCTTCAAAG
The DNA here is from genome assembly GCA_025656895.1 of gamma proteobacterium symbiont of Bathyaustriella thionipta. GTDB lineage: Bacteria > Pseudomonadota > Gammaproteobacteria > Chromatiales > Chromatiaceae > JAHXHF01. The sequence continues at coordinate 2,866 of JAHXHF010000195.1, read as the reverse complement.
TAAGCAAGGCTGCACTGCTGATGATTGCTGTCGGATTCAGCCTGCTGTTTGCCTGCAAACAGGAACGCATCAAGCATTACGGAGCCATGCTTATGGGGCTGGGGCTGGTGTTCTTCGGTATGAGCATTATGGGTGAAGCCATGAACCCGTTACGCAACTACCCGCCCTTTCTGAATTTGATGATTGAAATGGAAAACCCGCTGGTCGGTATTCTGGTAGCTGCAGCATTTACCGGTCTGATTCAATCTTCTTCCGCCACCACCGGCATTATCATTGTAATGGCAAGCCAGGGATTTATTACACTACCGGCCGGCATTGCACTGGCTTTCGGCGCCAATATCGGCACCTGCGTAACCGCATTACTGGCCTCTATTGGCAAGCCTCGTGAAGCTGTACGTGCCGCCATGGTGCATGTTATTTTCAATGTGGCCGGTGTTCTGGTGTGGGTATATTTTATCCCTCAACTGGCCAGTTTTGTTAGCTGGTTTTCACCCGCTCATCCGGAACTTACCGGCATCAGCAGACTCAGTGCCGAAACACCCCGACAAATTGCCAATGCGCATACCATTTTCAACATAGCCAACACTCTGTTATTCATCGGCTTTACGGTGCAGTTCGCACGCCTGGTTGAATGGCTGATTCCCGACCGGACACTGGAAGAGGAAGGCCAACTGGTCAGCGCCCGTTATCTGGATGAAGAACTGTTGACAACCCCCAGCCTGGCACTTGACCGGGTACGCCTGGAAGTCCTGCATATGGGGGATCAGGTACAGTTGATGCTGCAAAGAATTATGCCCGCCATACTGGGTGGAGATCGCGAATCACTGAATGCGGTAGCCAACCTGGATGACAAGGTGGATATTCTCTATGAGCAGATTGTTGATTATCTCGGCCAGATTAGTAAGCGCTCACTAACCGACCAGCAGATGCAGGACTTCTTAAGGCTGATGGCGGCTGTCAGTAATCTGGAAAATATCGGTGATGTTGTGGAAACCAATATGGTTACACTGGGCAAGGAACGTATTGAAGCCGGCTTTTCCATCAGCCAGCCTACCAAAGAAGTACTGAACGGCTTTCAGGATTTAATCAAAAAAGCGGTGGATGGTGCTATTCAGGCGGTCTCACAATCGAACAAAGCGGTAGCACTATCAGTGATCGCCATGAAGCAGAAAGTAAACTTTCTGGCTGAATCGGCCGCGCAGCACCATGCCCGGCGGCTGGTTGTTGATGAGCCCAACCGAATTATTGCCTATACTATAGAAGTGGATATCATCGAAAAGCAGAAACGTATCTACTACTTTGCCAAACGTATGGCTAAAACCGTACTGACAGAAGATAATGGTGACAAGAACAGATAATGGAGAATTGATAGTGTAAACATCAAACTCCGCCCCACAAATAATCAATAAGAAAAAACCATGGCAAAAACAACTGTTTACAAAGAACCTGATGGTGACCATGCGCCTTTTTTGCGCGGTGTGCTGACAAAATCATTGCTTAATCTGGGGCTGCCGTTTAATGAAGCCTATGACATGGCCCAGACCATACGCAACGACCTTAAAGATACCGACAAAATCAGCACATCTGAGCTGCGCAAACGTGTCTCTGCCATGCTTGAGCAGCGTTACAGTAAAGCCTTGTGCCATATTTACGGACACAAGGCTGAAGATGTTGCTGATATTCTGGTGGAAACTCCGACCCGCACCGAAGCTTTTTCAGTGGATGTGCTGGCGCATTCACTGGGCACCTGCGCGATTGATCCGCAAGAGGCTATCCATGGCGCGCGCAAGGTCTATGCCAGCCTGAAAAAAACCGGCCACACCCTGGTGCATCACAAGGCTTTGCGCAGAATCGTTTATCGCTGTCTGTCGGAAACCTGTTCAAAACAGTCTGCCGACCGTTACCTGGCATGGCGGCGCTTTGAAAACTCCGGCCAGCCGCTCATTCTGCTTATCTGCGGCATCACTGGCTCGGGCAAAAGCACGCTATCCACCGAACTGGGTTATCGCCTGGATATTGCGCGCATGCAGTCAACCGACATGATTCGTGAAGTGGTACGCTCCTACCTGGCCGCTCCGGTGGCACCCACTCTGCAGTATTCCAGCTTTGAAGCCTGGCGCGGCCTGCCTGCCCCGATAATAGATGGTGAAGTGGAACTGGATAACCCGGTAATCACCGGCTTTCTGTCGCAGCTAACCACCTTAAAGCCGGGGCTGAATGCTGCCATTCACCGTGCCATTACCGAGCACGAACACCTCATTCTTGAAGGCGTGCATGTGCTGCCCACTGAACTGAATCTTGAAGAAGCCAACGATAATGGCATCGTGGTGCGCGTCATGCTGGCATCGCTGGAAAAAAAGATACTGCGCAAACGCCTCAAGCGTCGTGGTCAGGAACAGGATAATCGTGGTTCAGAACGCTACCTGAACAGTCTGGATGAAATATGGGATCTGCAATCCTATCTGCTCAGTCAGGCGGACAGCGCCGGCATCAGCATTATTCCCAATACCCGCTTCAAGGATACGGTCAAGGATGTGCTGGATCTGGTCAATCTGAAAATAGCCCGTAAATTTCCGCCCGACCCGGATAATATGGATTGGGAAGCCTGAGCATTTATATTGATATGAATATTATTCTGATACGCCATTTCAAAACACTGTTGAATGCCTCCAATCAGATACTCGGATGGGGTGATGCGCCACGTGCCGATGACTGGCAGCCGGATTTGCAATTTGTGTATAACAAACTGGCAGCTACCGATCTTTTTTTTGATGCCATCTATACCAGCGTGCTGGAACGCTCCTATCAGACCGGGCGTTATTTCGCTCAGGCCTTCGCGGTTGAAGACCTGCACAAGCAGGCACAA
>JAHXHF010000122.1 GCA_025656895.1 gamma proteobacterium symbiont of Bathyaustriella thionipta | reverse complement strand
TTAGCCATTTTCTTTCTCCCATCAAGTTGATAGGAGTATTATCCTACAGGTGGTGGCTCAGTAGCTGAGCCTTAGGGGTAATCAGGAAATTCTTTAAGCTGGCAATACAGCCCCGGAGTTTCTTGATTACTTATTGGTTGCCTTGTAATACGCTCGTGAATAAATCTGTTTTAATGACGCTGCTACTGGCTCTCTGCCTGCTTTCTGTGCAGGTGGCGGCCGGCGATTATCGTATATCCGCGCAAGATAAATTAACGGTAAAAGTTTTCGGTGAAGATGATTTAAGCGTTGAAGATCTCCGTGTCAGTGCCGATGGCAATATTGCTTTCCCTTTACTGGGCGTAGTCAAGGTTGTGGGTCTTAATGCCCGCCAACTGGAAAAAAAACTGACCGAATTACTGGCTGATGGTTATCTTGTCAATCCCCGGGTTTCGGTTTCTATTTCCTCCTATCGCTTGCTGTATGTACGTGGAGAGGTTAATAACCCGGGCGGTTATCCCTATCAGGAAGGCCTGACGGTGCAAAAGGTTATTGCCCTGGCTGGTGGTTTTACCGAGCGGGCCTCAGAAAGCAAAATTTCATTAGCCAGTGAAGAAGATCCGGATACCGTGAAAGATGTGGGATTGAACCATTCTGTGACGCCGGGTGATATTATTACGGTTGGTGAAAGTTTCTTCTAGGAGGCAGTCGGTTTTGATTATTTGTACCACAAGAGCACTGCTCCAGGGTGCTCTCCAATAGTGCCAGATTCAACGGACTATAAACCCCTTCATTAGCTCGTTTCACTCATCGTTTTCCTTTTCCGGGAAGCCTCAATAAATACAGTGTGATATGGATATCCAATCATTTAATCAGCATCCTCCCGGTGGTAATACCAGGGCACCAGTGAATAGATTCGAGGAACCATCAGATTCATCCGAGTTTGGTTTGCTTGACTATGTCCGGGTTGCCCGCCGGCATTTATGGGGTATTTTCGGCCTCGGGCTGGTCGGTCTGGCTATTGCTATTTCTTTAGCCTTTCGTATGACTCCGGTCTACAAAGCCGATGCCACTCTGGTGGTAGAACCCAATAATACCGGTTTCAGTCTGGACAAGCAGTATGTCAGCAGCTCTGCCATGTGGCTGTTTTATGAAACCCAATACACCATCATCAAAAGTCGTGCAGTTGCAGAAGGTGCGCTAGACAGCCTTGATTTGCTGGATAAAAGGCTGGCGGAAGAGAAAAAACAAAAAGCACGCGCTGATGACAGCAGTATTCTTGATACCCTGAAAGAACAATTCGGTATTCAGAAAGAGGCTGAAAAACCACAGACTCCGGAACAGCACCGCTCGCAGCTTAGAAGCCGTTTGATTGCTGCTATCGCCAACTCTGTCAAGGTAAAGGGTGGTAAACGCAGTGAAATTATTCGCATTTCCTATGAATCATCGAAGCCTCAGGAAGCGGCCGATATTGTCAATGCGGTCGCGCAGGCTTATATCGCTTATGGTCTTAGCGAGCGCAGTAGTGGGGCGCAACAGGACACAAGCTTTCTGGATGAACAGTTAAAGAAACTTAAGGCTAATCTGGATAGAGCCGAAGCCGATTTATATACCTTTCAGAAAGCAGAAGGAATGGTGGATACCAGTCAGCAGTCTGATATTGTCAGTGCTAAATTATCCGGTTTATCCAGCGAATATATCAAGGCACAGACGACCAGGAGCGAAGCCGAAATCCGTTATAACCAGGCGCTGAGAATAAAGAAAGCCGGTGCCAGTTATGATTCGCTGGGCGCGGTAATCAACAATCCTACGGTTCAGGCCATGCACTCGGATGTTAATGCGGCCGAGCGCAAGTTGCAGGAATTATCAGAACGCTACGGCAACAAACATCCAAAAATTATTTCAGCAAAAGCCGATCTTAAACAAACTCAACGGGCACTGAATGCGGCCATTAACAAGGTTATTGAAAGCCTGCGTAAAGAATACGATGTTGCCTTATCCCAGGAAAGGCGCATTGAACGACTGATAAAGAAACAGAAAATTGATGTGAGTCAGTTGCGTGGCAAAGCCTTTAAGCTGGCCAAGCTGGAGCGGGAGGTTAACGACAACCGGGAAATTTATGAAAGTTTTCTGAAACGTTTTAAAAAAGAGGACATAGCCGGCGAATACCAGGTTTCCAACGCACGTATTCTGGATGCCGCGCTGCTGCCTGAAGCTCCGTTCAAACCCAATAAAGCACGCATGATATTGATCGGTGGCATACTGGGGCTATTGTTGGGTTTTGGTTTTGCACTGCTTAGAGAAAAACTGGATAACACTTTCAGAACCACCGAACAGCTGGAGGATAAGTTACAACTGCCGGTACTGGGTGTTGTGCCTTTGCTGAAAAAATTGCCCAAAGATAAAGCAGCGGAAAAGCATGTGGCGAATGAACCGCGCTCAACTTTTGCTGAAGCCATCAATCATGTGCGTACCGGTTTATTGTTGTCGGATATTGATCATCCTCCGCAGGTTCTTCTGGTTACCTCATCGGTATCCGGTGAAGGAAAAACCACTTTGTCATCCAATCTGGCCATTACCTGCAGCCAGCTTGCGCCTACCTTGTTAGTGGAAGCCGATTTACGTAAACCACGCTTCGGTAGCGTGTTTCCTGAAACACTGCATCATGCCGGATTGACCGAAGTGGTTTCGGGACAAACTTCATTACAGGAAGCCTTGCAGCATGAAACTTCGGTGCCGAATTTATTTGTTTTGAACAGCGGCACACGTCCGCCTAATCCGCTGGAGTTTGTTTCATCGGATGCCTTTAAAAAGATTTTGGCAGCATTGCGTGAAAAATTTACTTATATCATTGTTGATGCGCCCCCCTTGTTAGCGGTAGCGGATGCGCTGGTACTGGCTACTCTGGTTGATGGCACCATTCTTAATGTACAGTCTGAATCGACCACGCACAAAATGGCATCTGACTCTGTACGCCGCCTGCGTCAATCAGGCGCGCATGTGATGGGTTCCGTATTGGCACAGGACGACTCCAAACGCATGGCTTATTACGGCAGTCATTATTACCATTATTATGATGCCTATTATTCCGATGATGCCAAAGCCTGAGAAGCCACAGGCTTTTCTCACCTGTTAACGAGTCCTTATCTGACTTGAGCGCTCACAACACGGCACTACCCACACTGCAGGATTTGAAAAACTGCCTAAGCCGGGATCGGCCGGCCTTACGCAAACGCATCAGAAAACTGCGCCAGGACAGTCAGCGTGGAAAGCTGCAAAAGGATGCGCTTCAATCCTGTATGGTGGCCATTCAGCGATCATCCGAACGTGTCGCATTGCGTAAAAAAAATTGCCCGTCTTTGCGTTATGCCGAAGATTTGCCGATTACGCAACGCTTGCAGGATATCGCCGGGGTTTTAAATACCCGTCAGGTGGTGGTTGTTTGTGGCGAAACCGGCTCGGGAAAATCCACTCAGCTACCCAAACTCTGTCTTGAACTGGGCTATGGTATCAGCGGACGTATTGCGCACACTCAACCCAGACGGGTAGCCGCGCGTGCGTTGGCACAACGTATTGCCCAGGAGCTGGGCAGTCAGCCCGGTGCCGCAGTGGGTTACAAGGTACGTTTTCAGGATCGGGTATCGGACAGCACTTATATTAAATTACTCACCGATGGCATGCTGCTGGCCGAACTGCAGGCAGACCGCTATCTGAATGAATATGACCTGATCATTATTGACGAAGCGCATGAACGCAGCCTGAATATCGACTTTCTGCTGGGTTACATGAAATGGCTGTTATCCCGCAGACCTGAACTCAAGCTGATCATCACTTCCGCAACCATTGATAGCGAGCATTTTTCCGAACATTTCGATCAGGCTCCGGTCATCAACGTATCCGGTCGCAGCTGGCCGGTTGAAACACGCTATCGTGAAGGCATAGAGGCCTCTGATGAACGTGATGACGAAGTACAGAATGCCATTATTGAAGCAGTGGATGAACTGCAGGCGGAAGGCCGGGGAGACATTCTGATTTTTCTCAGTGGTGAAAAAGAAATACGCCATACCACTGAAACCCTGCGTAAGCATCACATGAATAAAACCGAGTTGCTGCCTTTGTATGCGCGTCTTTCGGTGGCCGAACAGCAACGGGTCTTTCAGGCACACGGACGCCAGCGCATCGTGTTGGCCACCAATGTGGCTGAAACCTCCCTGACGGTACCCGGTATTCGCTATGTCATTGATCCGGGGTTTGCCCGTGTCAGTCGTTACAGTGCGCGAAGCAAGGTACAGGCATTGCAGGTAGAGCCGGTATCACAAGCCAGTGCCAATCAACGTTTGGGGCGCTGTGGACGTACCAGTGCGGGTATCTGTATCCGTTTGTACGGTGAGGAGAATTTCAGCAAGCGACGCGAATTTACCGACCCGGAAATTCGTCGTACACATCTGGCAGCAGTCATTCTGCGCATGAAAATTCATCGACTGGTGGCGATTGAAAAATTTCCTTTTCTGGATCCTCCCGATCAGCGGCAGATCAACGATGGTATGCGTTTGTTGCATGAATTGGGCGCACTTAATCAACAGGATCATTTAAGCCGCCTGGGTAAAGAAATGGCGCATCTGCCGCTAGACCCCAGGTTGGCTCGTATGCTGATTGAGGCGGCGCGTCGTCATTGTCTGCGGGAACTGCTGGTGATTGTGTCGGCGCTCAGCATTATGGACCCGCGTGACCGACCGCTTGAAAAACAGCAGGCTGCGGATGAAGTGCATCGCCGTTTTGCACAGGATGATTCTGATTTTATGAGTTATCTGAAGTTGTGGCAGTATGTGCGTGAACAAAACAGGCATTTGTCACAAAATAAATTTCGTAAGTTGTGCGCGGCTGAATTTTTATCCTATACGCGTTTGCGTGAATGGTTTGATTTACATCAACAGTTACACAGTCAGATGCTGCAGCAGGGCTATAAGGAAAATCAGGCCGATGCGGATTACAGCGAAATCCATCAGTCCATTCTCAGTGGTTTGATTTCAAATATTGGCAAATTAAGCAAGGAAAAAGACTTTCAGGGCATTCGCGGTAAACGTTTTCATATCTTTCCGGGTTCTGTTTTAGCTGCTAAAAAACCTAAATGGCTGATGGCGGCAGAACGTGTCAGCAGTAGCAAGGAATGGGGGCGTACGGTTGCCAGAATTCAGCCCGAATGGATTATGCATGCGGCCGGGGATTTGCTGCAATACAGCTATTTTGAAGCCCATTGGCAAGCTGCTATCGGTCATGTGGCTGCTTACCGCAAAACCTCACTCTATGGGCTGGTGTTGCAAGCCAGACAACGCCTGGCCTACGGGCCGATCAATGCCGAAGAAGCACGAAAAATCTTTATTCGGGAAGGTCTGGTCGCGCTGGATGTATCCACGCGCCTGCCTTTTTACCGGCACAACCGGGAACTGATTCAGAGCCTGCAGGATCAGGAGGCGCGTCTCAGAGTGCGTGAATCATTGCTGGACGAAGAACGGCTTTATCAGTTTTATGATCAACGCATACCGCCCCGGCTGAATAATACTAAACAGTTACAACAATGGCTCAAAGGTTTGCCAAAACCGGAACAGAAAATCCTGCACATGCAATGGTCGGATGTGTGCCCGCTGCAAGCGGATGAAAATATGGATGAACAGTTCCCCGAGCAGATGGAACTGGAAGGTGTCGCATTACCCTTGCGTTACCATTTTGAGCCGGGTCAGCCGGATGATGGAGTGACTCTGAAAATTCCTGTCAGTCTTTTGCCGCAGGTGTCTGGTGAGCCGGCGGAATGGCTGGTGCCGGGATTACTGCTGGAGAAAATTACCCGGCTGATGCGTTTATTGCCCAAAGCCATACGCAGGCAACTGGTGCCTGTTCCGGATACGGCCGCCGCTTGCCTTGCGCATCTGCAAGCGGGTCAGGGGTCATTATCGGTGGCACTGAGCGAGGCCTTGTCGGAGCTGAAAGGTATCCGGGTTTCTGCCTCAGACTGGGATGAGGCAGCCTTGCCGGATTATTTACGCATGAATTTTGAAGTGCTGGATGAATCCGGCAAACCTCTGCAAAGTGCAAAAAATCTGCCTGAATTACGCAAAAAATTTCAGCATTGGAAAGCCGCCCGGCAAGCACCGGCCTCTATCGAGCGCAGCGGTATTACCTGCTGGGATTTTGACCCGCTGCCGCAAAAACTGAGCATAGCCCGCAGTGGTCTGTCACTGAATGCCTGGCCGGCTCTGGTGGATGACGGGCAAAGCGTTTCGCTGCGTTTGTTTGAATCACAGCGGGAAGCACAAAAACTGCACCGCCGGGGCATGACACGGCTGTTCAGTCTGGCTCTGGGCAAATGGGGGCGACAACTTAAAAAAGACATAGCCGGCCTGGCGGCCATGCAACTGGCTTATGCTCTGGTGCCGGGCGGAAACGCTGCCGGGAAAACCGATTTGCAGGATGAGCTTTTTATGCTGGCAGTGGAACAGGCTTTTATTCCCACAGCGGCTTTGCCTGCCAATGCCGAAGAGTTCGAGCAGGCTTTGCAATCCGGGCGACCGAAGGTAAGTGCCTGTTTGCTGCAACTGTCTCAGGATATGGCTGCTATATTGAAACAATACCAGCGGGTTCGAGCTCAAATCAGCAAGATGACACAAATACACTGGAAAAAATCCATTGAGGATGTGCAACAGCAATTATCCCTGTTGATTTATCGGGGTTTTTTGCAGCATTACGGGGCTGCAGAGCGCAAACATCTGCTGCGCTATCTGGCGGCCATCAGTAAAAGACTGGAAAAATTACCGCACGCGCTGGCGCGTGATGAGCAGCACATGAAAGAAATGTCAGCGCTGCAACAACGCTGGAATGAACGTTACCGGCAACAGTTGGACGCCGGTGGCCGTGATGAACGTTTGCAGGCTATTTTTCAGGATATACAGGAGCTGCGTGTTTCTTTATTTGCGCAGGAACTGGGAACAGCGCGGCCTGTCTCGGTTAAACGTATAATGAAGCATTGGCAGGCCTTAAGCCTGTGAGACTGTACCCGTGAATAATCAGACCCTACAATCAGAGGAATCCCGATGACGAATATCTGCCCCTGCGGTTCAGGTAAACCCTATGCATCCTGTTGTGAACCCTTACACACCGGAGCGGCTCAGGCCGAAACAGCCGAAGCCCTGATGCGCGCCCGTTACAGTGCTTTTGAAAAAGGCGCTTATGATTTTTTGCACAACAGCCTGCATCCCGAGCATCGTGCCGACCATGATCTGGACGCCACGCGGCGCTGGGCACAAAAATCCACCTGGGTAAAACTCGAAGTTGAATCGGTCGAGCAGGGCGCAGCGGATGATGACCAGGGCACGGTTGTTTTCAAGGCCTGTTTTCGGGATAAAAAAGGCGTTCAGGTTCATCATGAAGCCGGTCAGTTTCAACGCTATGAAGGTGCCTGGTATTATGTGGATGGCAAGCTGGTAGCGGCTGCAACGGTACGCCATGAAGCCGGCAAAGTCGGGCGCAATGATCCCTGTCCCTGTGGCAGTGGCAAGAAATATAAAAAATGCTGTGGCCGATGAACAAGCCTTATGCGGAAAGCTGTGATCAAAATTGTGAGCCGATTCTGGCGGTTTTGCGTGAATTGTTCCCAGAGCCGGCCCATATCCTTGAAATTGGCAGCGGCACAGGACAGCATGCGGTGTATTTTTCCCGTAAATTAACGCACTTGAACTGGCAAACCAGTGATCTGGCAGAAAACCATGCAGGCATTCAGGCCTGGCTGCAGGACAGCGGCCTGAGTAATGTTCATTCCCCGCTGCAACTGGACTGCCGGCTGGATGGATGGGCGGCATCTGTAAAACAGCCGGTTGATCATGTTTTTACTGCCAACAGTCTGCATATTATGGGAGAAGACGGCGTGCAAGGTCTGTTCAAAGGCTTGAATGAATTATTAAATAGTGTCCGGCAGAAAACTCGCTATTTTCGAGGGGCTATGACCCCGCCCGCCGTCGAATTCAGTCAATTGCCTGCATTTTTGGCC
>JAHXHF010000385.1 GCA_025656895.1 gamma proteobacterium symbiont of Bathyaustriella thionipta | reverse complement strand
CATTTTCTTTCTCCCATCAAGTTGATAGGAGTATTATCCTACAGGTGGTGGCTCAGTAGCTGAGCCTTAGGGGTAATCAGGAAATTTTATTAATGAATCAAGGCCGATTTTTTGTAAAAAAATACGCGCACTTCTTTTACAAAAAAGAAAATAATAATAACTTTTACTGCGAAAAAACGAGTTTTTCAACAGCTCTTGACGAGCCTTGTGGGTTTCCAGCAGCGCGGCTTTCCAGTTGATGTCTGAAACACCACCTTGTGCCATGTTGGCCCATACTGTATCGCTTGCCAGAAATCGGGCCAAGTTTGTTTTGAACCTGAGCAGTAGTTCATAATCCATCGCCAATTGGTATTGCAAAGAGAAAAGGCCGTAATCTTTATACAGGTCAGCCCGTACAAAACAGCTCGGGTGAATCACGCTCATATCTTTTTCCAGCAAGCCGGGTTCCGGGTAGCACAAATAGTCTTTTTCCGGGCCGTTCCAGAATTGCAGAGCGCCACAGGCAATACCTAATGATTTATCGGCCAGAAAACAGTCAACCACTTGTTGCACCGCATCTTTTTCATACCAGTCTCCGGCATTGATGATGCCGATAATATGGCCGTGAGCCGCTTTAATGCCCTTGTTGAAAGCATCACTTATGCCTGTATCGGCTTCACTTTTCCAGTAGGAAATTTTGTCATTATGCGCCTGGATAATATCCACAGTGCCATCAGAAGATCCTCCATCAATAATGATGTATTCCAGCGCCGGATAACTTTGCTGCAAAACACTGTTGATGGTTTTTTCGATCTGATCTTTTCCATTAAGAACAACGGTTATAATGGAAACCAGTGGCTGATCGGGAACTGCGTGGTTTTCTACAGAATCATTCAAATTCGATTTGTCGTGGTTTATTCATCGTTAACAGGCTTTCAGGCTTGCTGATAGCCTTGCGGATTGGCCGACTGCCAGCGCCAGCTGTCTTCACACATATCCTGCAGGTTTCTTTCCGCCTGCCAGCCCAGTAATTGCAGGGCGCGGCTGTTGTCCGCATAGCAGGCGGCAATGTCACCGGCTCGTCTGGCTACAATTCGATAGGGAATTTCCCTGCCACTGGCTTGCGCGAAAGCCTTGACCATATCCAGTACCGAATAGCCTTCTCCGGTTCCCAGGTTCACCGTAATCAGGCCCTGGTTGACGGCCAGCCAACGCAGCGCGTCGATATGCCCCAAAGCCAGATCAACCACATGAATATAGTCGCGCACGCCGGTGCCGTCTTTGGTCGGGTAGTCTCCGCCGAAAATGGACAGGCATTGCAATTTGCCTACCGCTACCTGGGATATGAATGGCATCAAATTATTAGGAATACCGTTCGGATCTTCACCGATACGACCGCTGCTGTGCGCGCCCACCGGGTTAAAATAACGCAACAGGGCGATGTTCCAGCGGCTGTCAGCGGTATGAATATCACGCAGCATGTCTTCAATAATCAGTTTGCCGCGACCATAAGGGTTACTGGCCGATAAAGGAAAATCTTCGTTGATGGGTAAATGTTGCGGGTCCCCGTAAACCGTGGCGGAAGAACTGAATACCAGCGTTCGCACAGCGGCTTCCTGCATGACCTGCAGCAGAGTCAGGGTGCCGGAAATATTATTGTGGTAATAGCTTAATGGAATTTGTGTAGATTCACCCACCGCTTTAAGACCGGCAAAATGAATCACGGCGTCTATGTCATGTTGCTGGAAAACAGCCGACAAAGCCGACTCATCACGTAAATCAATCTCATAAAAGGTCAGGCTTTTGCCACTCAGCGCCTGTACCCGTAACAAGGATTCCTGCTGGCTGTTACTCAAATTATCCACCACCAGCACATCGTATCCGGCGTTCAATAATTCCAGGCAGGTATGTGAACCGATATAGCCCGCCCCGCCGGTAACCAGAATGGTGTTCATAATAGCCCCTGTTTTATGCGCTTGCTTGCAGCCTATTGTGCCACATAACGAGTGGGGTCCGGCACACCTGCATCGGCAAAGCCCTGCGCCCGTAGCCGGCAGGAGTCACACTGACCGCAGGCTTCGCCCCGGCTATTGGCCTGGTAGCAGGAAATGGTTTGCGCGTAATCCACCCCCAGTGCATTTCCATACTGGATGATTTGCGCTTTACTCAGTTCAATCAGTGGTGCGTGTATTTGGCAGGGGCGCCCTTCTACCGCGTCACGCGTAGCCACAGCGGCCATGTTTTGAAATGCCTGTATGAATTCAGGGCGGCAATCGGGATAGCCGGAATAATCCACCGCGTTGACACCGATAAAAATGTCCTCGGCCGACAGGGTTTCCGCCCATGCCAGTGCTAGCGATAAAAATATGGTATTGCGTGCCGGAACATAAGTGACCGGTATGCCTTGCGTGGGGGTTGAAGGTACTTCCAGAGTATCATCGGTCAGAGCCGAACCACCCATGGCCCGCAAGTCCAGCGGCATAATCAAATGCTCCCTGACCGACTGTGACGCGGCTACCATTCTGGCCGCGTCCAGTTCAGATGCATGTCTTTGACCATAATCCATACTCAGCGCGTAGCAATCAAAACATTGCTGTTTGGCTATTGCCAGTACGGTAGCGGAATCCAGTCCACCGGAAAGTAATACAACGGCTTTTCTGTTCATACCCCGGCCTTATCTCCCCACAGCAGTTTGTGTAATTGAATCTGAAAACGCACCGGCAGACGATCCCGTACAATCCAGTCGGCCAGTTGCGTGGGTGATAAATCACCGGCTACGGGTGAAAAAAGCACTTCACACTGTCCGGCCAGATTGTGTTGCTGCATGATTTCAATCGCCCAGCGGTAATCGGCTTCATCGGTAATCACAAACTTGATCTGGTCGCTGTCTTTCAGACATTGCAAATTTTCCCAACGGTTACGCGGTTGCTCGCCCGAGCCGGGGGTTTTGATGTCGATCACCCGCTCAACACGCGGGTCAAGCTCGCACACATCCATTGCACCACTGGTTTCCAGTGATACCGAATAGCCGGCATCACACAAACGTCGCAGCAGTTCATGACAGTTTTTCTGCGCCAGAGGTTCACCACCGGTAACCGTTACATGGCGCACCTGATAGCGCTCTGTTTGCTGCAATATCTGTTGCACGGACAGCTTTTCGCCGCCACTGAAAGCATAAGCCGTATCGCAATAAACACAACGCAGGGGGCAGCCGCTTAAACGAATAAAAACAGTGGGCCAGCCGCTGCTTCGGCTTTCTCCCTGCAAAGACAGAAAGATTTCAGTGACGCGCAGTGAACTCAATGCCCGTTTGCTGTCATGCGCTGCAAGCGCCTGGCCGCCAGTGTGGCAGCGGTGGTATCGGCATAGTCTTTTTGCAGCTTTTCAAAAGCTTCACGGGCTTGCGGCCATTTTTCCTGCTGGTAATAAATCAGTCCGCTTTTCAACAAGGCATCGGCGGCTTTTACATGATCAGGATAGCGATAAACCAGCAGCTGGAAACCCGGCAATGCCTGTAAAAAATTACGCTTTACATACCAGGCTTCAGAACGCCAGTAAAGTGCATCAGGTACATGCTGTGATTTGGGGGCCGATTCAAGAAACTGATCGAACTGCTTGATAGCCGTATCGTAACGTCCTGCCTGCAGCGAATTGAAAGCAATGTTATAGGCCTGAGTAACCGCAGCTGAATCCTGTGGCCTGGGTTCGGGGGCTGTCGCTTGCGGCGCTGGCGGAGGATTTACTTGCGCAGCCGAGGCTGCTGCTTGCGGTGCTGACAGCGGTGGCTGAGTTTGCGTGCCGGCTGCCGCTACGCTTCCCGCCGATCCCAGACGCTGATCCAGATCAAGATACAGTTCCCGCTGCTGTTTCTGCATACGCTGAATCAGATGTTGCTGTTCTTCCAACTGCCCGTGCAGACTCTGCACTTCCTGCCGCAATTGTTGCAGCTGCACATACAGGCCGGAAAGCGAACCTTCCCGCGGCTCGGCGGCCAGCAGTGAAACCGGCAGCAGTAACAGACTGAAAAAAACTCCCGACTTCATCAGTACACCAATACGGCTCTGCGATTGGCCGCCATAGAGGCTTCATCCAGCCCCAGCGCGGCAGGTTGTTCTTCGCCATAACTGACCATACTCATTTGATCCATATTGACACCTTCCAGGCGCAGGAAGGTACGCACAGCCTGGGCTCGTCGCTCGCCCAGAGCAATATTATATTCGCGCGTGCCCCTTTCATCGGTATGGCCTTCTATGGTGATGTGTATATCCGGATTATTGGATAAAAAAGTGGCGTGAGATTTCAAAATATCCTGATACTCCGGCTGTATGCCGCTTTGATCAAAAGCAAAATAAATCACCTTGTTATACAAAGGGCTGTCCGGGTCATCCAGTGATTCACGCGACCAGGAAGATGAGCCCATCGCTGCCGATGTGCTGGCACTACCGTCATCTTCTGCGCCCTGGCCGGTAACATCCTCAACCGGAGCACCTTCACCAGTATCTTCTTTATCACCACTCATGGACTCACAGCCTGCCAGTGTCAGCAAGGCGCAAAAGGATAAAACCATTATCAGGGTTGTTTTCATGTTTTTGTCTCCGTCCTGTATTCTCAAGTTATGACAAAAGTTATTGGCGCCGGTTATAAGGTGACCAGACCGGTTCGCGCACGTTGCTCTGTTGCAGGCTCAATCGCTGCCTGACACTGCCATCCACAGAAACCTCGGCCAGTTCGCCTTTTCTGCCGCTGCGGGTGCCATAAATAATCATGCGCCCATTAGGAGCGAAACTGGGAGATTCGTCAAATCGGCCATCGCTGAGTACGCGCATATCACCCTGCTGCAAATCCAGCACCGCAATACGGTAATCACCGTTCACCCGTGTTACCAGCAGCAGAGATTTACCATCCGGTGAATAAGAACCGCGCGCATTGTACTTGCCTTCAAAGGTCAGTCTCTCGGCCTTGCCGCCGGAAACCGCTTTGCGGTACAGCTGCGGCTGGCCGCCCCGACTGGAAGTAAACACAATATGCTTGCCATCCGGCGACCAGGCCGGCTCGGTATCAATCGCATAATGACTGGTCAGTTTCTGCAGGCGACGGCTGACCAGATCCATAATATAGATATTCGCGTCACCGTCCCTGGATAAGGTCAACGCCAGACGCTTGCCATCCGGCGACCAGGCCGGTGCGCCATTGATGCCTTTGAACGAGCTTATTTTGCTGCGCTTGCCGGTGAAAACTTCCTGCACAAAAATGGCCGGCTTGCCTTTTTCAAACGACACATAGGCAATCTTGCGGCCATCTGGCGACCAGGCCGGTGACATCAGCGGTTCCTTGCTGGTTACGATAACCTGCGGGTTATAGCCATCGGAATCGGCCACATTCAGGGTTAAAGTACGCTTATTATTGCTGCGATCTTCGGTGATATAGGCAATACGGGTATCAAATGCGCCCTTCTCGCCGGTCAGTGCCTCATACACAATATCGGCAATGTGATGTGCCGAGGCACGCAGGTTTTCACGGCTGGTAGTGATGGTAAAGCCGGTCAACTGCTCGCGCTTGTACACATCAAACAACTGAAAGCGAATACGGTAGCTGTTTGTCCCGTCCGGGCTGACCTTGCCCACCAGCAAATGATTCATACCCAGCGCCTGCCATTCCCGATAGGCGATCTGGGTGGCATCATGCGGCTGCGAAATCATGCGGCTTTTCGCCAAAGGTTTGAAACGCCCGCTACGGCGCAGATCAGTGGAAATAATAGCGGCCACATCCTGCGGCAATTGTAAACCGGCCGGAGCGCCAAAAGGCACCACCGCAATGGGAGTGGCCCCTTCCGCCCCCTGGGTAATATCAATGGTCAGTTCAGCCAGTGCATCCGTCACTGGCAGCAGTGACAACAGCAGCATAGCGACGATACGCGCTGAAAAAATGCTCCTGACGGAAACAGGGAAATTGGGAGAAAACAGCTTCATAATTTGAATAATTCAAGATAAAAAAATGGCATCATTTCAGAAACAACACCGCCGGCAAACAGTTTATCCGGGATTGACTCACTATTACAGTTAAATAGTCATGCAAAAGGCTCTGAAAGTGCGCAATATTCCAACAACAAAATAACAGTTTCATGACTCTCAGCGACCCGAAAAAACCATACCCGGTTCCAATTTTAATACCGGTCTTGAGCTGATCGCTGCCGCTGTCAGGCTGACCAGTAAAACACCCAAAATACCAACCAAAGGCGTAAACCACAGTAAGCGGAATGGAAAATCAAATGATGAAACCAGGGGGCCGACCAGAGCACACAAACCGATACCAATACCCGCGCCTGCAAAGGCCGTAGTACCTGCCTGTACAAATACCATTTTCAGTAAAAGAGGGTTTGCAGCGCCCATGGCTTTAAGCACAGCATATTGTTTCAGGTTCTCATAGGTAAACATATACAGCATGATTCCGGTCACTCCAAAACCGACCGTCATCGCCAAAACCAGCATGGCTGTTATATCACCAACATCTTCAGAATTTATCAGAAACCAGCGTACCGTGTCTTCTTTGAAATCAGCCGATGTTCTTGCGCGCAAGCCTGTTTGCTGTTCAATACGATGGGCCAACTCATGCAGGGAAACTCCTTTTTGGGCCGACACCAGCACAAAGGTTAATAATTTTTTTTCGGCTGGCAGAATACGCTTTACATTCGAGAAGGTGGTATACAGCAAAGGACGAGGAGGAAACCGCGGAATGGTTCGGGATACGCCGGCAACAACAACTCTTTTATCATTGATTAACAGTTCATCAGCAAAAGCCAGTGGTCTTGTGGGAATATCCAGATGTACGCCATCCAGAGGCCATTTATCTTTTGTGTAAACGGGGGTTTGTAATTTATCACTGGTTCCACCTGCGTCCACAATGACACTTTCGGGCTTATATAACATTGTGGGTAAAAGATCTGCCTGTAACGCAGGCGCACCGCTCAGGCTTATGTCATCTACTCCAATCATTTGAAACGTTTGAAAACGACCGTTCGGAAAACGCGCAAGCACATCATTCAGTGACAGAGGCACGGCATTGGCAACGCCTTTTACTCCACGCACCCGGCTCAAGGCCGACGCAGGGATATTGATGGTCATTTCGGTGGAGTTCACCGCCGGGTCCATAACCCAAATATCCACTGAAGGGTTTTCGGAAACAAGCGCGAAGCCCTGGGTCATAAAACCGGCAAAAAAAGCCAGCGCGAAAGTCACTAAAAAAGCCGTAAAGCTGATACCAGCCAGCAAACCGGTATATTTTGACTTGTCTCCCATCAGCATTTGCAATGCGATACGATACATTACCAGGCATCCGTGGCAGGTACTTTAATAAAAACATCCAGTTGTTGGCCCACATACAGCGGAAAAGCAGGTCTGTCGAAAGAATAAAGGACTTGCAATACACGCAAATCGGTTCGCTCTGTACTCAGTCCGGTTAAAGCGGTTTTTGCCACAACAGAGGGTTCTGTATATTGATAACGCAGCGATACTTTAAGATTGGGATGGTTACGTATAAAGGCGACAGCCTGTGTTTGAGGCTTGAATCGTATTAACTCATTTTCATTGATATCCACACGCAATCTCAGTTTATGGCTGCCAACAACAATGGTTCTTGAAGCATTACGGCCACTATCAATAAATTCACCCCGCCTTATTTTACATTGCAGAATTTCTCCGCTTATTGGCGCATAAACCGTGTGTCGTTTTAATTCTTTTTTCAAGAGTTCCAGTTCAGCCCTGGCTAAAGCGGCATGGGCTTTGGCTAATGCCAATTCATCAACAGCCGCTTGATATTTCAGCTTGCTTACCGCAGCAGAGGCCTTATCGTGATATTCCTTGTTGATTTCATATTGATGCTGCATTTTACTGATGGTGGCGTCAGCCACCCTTATTTTACTCCTGGCAAGCTCGATTTTTGCCCGGGTATCCCGTGCGTCTATACTGAACAGTGGTTCACCGGCATTGATTTGCTGCCCTGTACGCACAAAAAGCTTCCTGATTACCCCTAAGGCTCAGCTACTGAGCCACCACCTGTAGGATAATACTCCTATCAACTTGATGGGAGAAAGAAAATGGCTAAA
>JAHXHF010000234.1 GCA_025656895.1 gamma proteobacterium symbiont of Bathyaustriella thionipta | reverse complement strand
CGGGAAAAAGATTTTGTTTCACTGCTTTTGCGTATGGTGGCTTGATGGCTGACTGTCAGGTTGATTTGGATTTCAGTGAAACTTCAGATCAGTAGTAAGCAGAAAATAATTCTCAAAACCCCATCCATCAATTACCGTGATGATCCGCAATATCTGGAAGGTTTTCTGCATGAAGAATGGGTCGGAAAACGTATCAATAACCCGCATGTACTGAAAATACTGGACACACCGCACCGGCGTTTTCTGTACAACATTTCAGAATATGTGGCCGGTCAGAGTTTGCGCCAGTGGATACAGGACCACCCGCAAACCCACATTAACAAAGCACGCGAATTTTTACGCCAGATTGTTGCCGGGCTGCGTGCCTTTCATCGTCTGGAAATGATTCATCTGGATCTGAAACCGGAAAACCTGCTGATTGATGAACAGGGCGTCATCAAGATTATTGATTTCGGCTCAACCCGGGTAGCCGGCAGCAGTGAAAGCAACAGCAGTCTGGAACAGATACCGCAGGGCACCATCAATTATTCAGCGCCCGAATGCGCGCTGGCTCAATGCAGCAATCGCTCTGACCTGTTTTCTGTGGGAGTGATGGCCTACGAATTACTCACCGGGCAGCTTCCGTATGGCGACAGTGACCAGATACGCCCGGCCAACAAGCTGAATTATATTCCGGCATCGCGCTATAACGACAAGATACAAGCCTGGGTAGATGGCGCGTTGCGCAAGGCCGTTCATCCGAACCCTGCCAGGCGCTATGACACCTTGTCAGAGTTCCTGCATGACCTGGAACACCCCAACAAAAAACTGATCAGCAAGCACAGCACACCTTTGATGGAGCGCGACCCTTTAACCTTCTGGAAAGGTTTGGCACTGCTGTTACTGCTTACCAACCTGGTTCTGCTCAGCCTGTTGCTACAGGCTGGCAGTTAGCAGAAACAGGCTGTATGAAACTCAGGCAGCGCGTACGTTTTCACCGGTGATTCGGCGCAAAGCCGGATAGAGTTTTTCGGTTTCATTAATCACCCGATCCAGCACGATCTGAAACAGCTCTTCGGTTTCGGCTAAAAACTTATCATGTTCCTTGATCATCAGTTTATGGCTTTTGGCGCGGCACCATTTTTTCAAATAACTGGCAAAAATGCGCTTGATTTCCTGCGAACCACTCATAAACGAGTTAGCCACATTAGCGGCTGATTTGTCACCGGAGGTGAGCAGTTTGGTGTACATGCCGGCGTCAGTAACATTCAGATGTTCCTTGACCGCATCCACATAGCGATAAAACAGGTCACAAGTCACTTCCGAATCGCACAGGGTGCGATCCTGTAGCAAATTTGAAAGAATATGGGATAATTCAGTAATCTTGTCATTCTGGCGGTAAAGCTCTTCAAAGGTAATCATGCTTGCCTCTCATAATGGGATTGATCAAACTACAAACTTCTTTCTGTTATTATGCGCCTGCATACTAAGCATTTTTTGATCTGAGTCAAATTCATAAAATTACACTTTATCAATGGATACTGAACTACTAATACGCGCCGAATGGATTGTTCCCATGGATGGCTGCCATCGTATACTGCCGCAACACGCCATTGCCGTAGACAAGGGACGCATCAGCGCGCTCATTCCGGCCGCTGACTACGAGCAAATCAATCCGCAAACCAGCATCACCTTAAAAAATCATGTTGTGATGCCCGGGCTGATCAATACCCATACGCATGCGGCCATGTCGCTGATGCGCGGTCTGGCCGATGATTTGCCACTCATGAACTGGCTGCAGGAACATATCTGGCCGGCGGAACAACAGCAGGTCAACCAGAACTTTGTCGAAGATGGCACCCGCCTGGCGATTGCCGAAATGCTGCAAAGTGGCACCACCTGCTTCAACGACATGTACTTCTTCCCGGAAGCAGCGGCACAAGTAGCCGAAAAAAGTGGCATCCGGGCCAGTATCGGCCTGATTGTGGTTGAATTCCCCTCACCCTGGGCGCAATCCACCGATGAATATTTCCGCAAAGGCTTGGAAGTACGCGACCGCTTTCGTGGCAATCCACTCATCCGCTGCTGCTTCGCGCCACACGCGCCCTATACCGTCAATGACAGCACCCTGAAGCGTGTGCGCACCTTGTCTGATGAACTGGATTTGCCGGTTCACATGCATTTGCACGAAACCGAGCATGAAATTCAGGAAAGCCTGCAACAATACAATCTGCGGCCGTTACAGCGATTGCAATTACTGCAACTGGCCTCGCCTTCACTACTGGCGGTACACATGACGCAAGTCAGTGACGGTGATCTGGAACTGCTCGCCGACCAGGGTGTACATGTAGTGCACTGCCCCGAATCCAATCTTAAATTAGCCAGTGGTTTCTGCCCGCTTGACCGGCTGCTGCAAGCCGGCGTCAATGTGGCTTTGGGTACCGATGGCGCCGCCTCCAATAATGATCTGGATATGTTCGCGGAAATGCGTACAGCCGCGCTGCTGGCCAAGGGTGTCAGCCAACGGGCCGATGCCCTGCCCGCTCTGGGCGCACTGGAAATGGCCACCATTAACGCAGCCACTGCCCTGGGGCTGGAAGAGGAAACCGGCTCACTGCAGGTTGGCAAATCGGCCGACCTGATTGCGGTTGATCTGGGACAACTGCAATCCCAACCGGTCTATGACCCGGTTTCACAACTGGTATATGCTTGTGGTCGGGAACAGGTACGGCATGTCTGGGTAGCCGGCCAACATTTACTGAGCGATGGCCATCACACCCGCATGGATGTTGAAAAACTGCTCGACGACACCCATGCCTGGCAACAAAAACTGCAACAACATCATCATTAACGGGGAACTGCATGTCACCACAAAGCGCCAACGTTGACCCGACCGAAATCAGCAAATTTGAAGCGCTGGCTTCACGCTGGTGGGATCGCAACAGTGAATTCAAAGCCCTGCACGACATCAACCCCTTGCGACTGGGCTATATCGAAGAATACGCGCAAGGTTTACAGAATAAAAAAGTTGTGGATGTAGGCTGCGGCGGTGGCATTCTGTCTGAAAGCATGGCGCTAAAAGGCGCACAGGTTACCGGCATTGATATGGGTGAAGCACCGCTGGAAGTTGCGCGCCTGCATCAACTGGAATCGGGGGTAGAGGTTGATTATCGGCAAATGCCGGTCGAACAGCTGGCCGAAGAATGCCCGCACAGTTTCGATGTAGTCACCTGCATGGAAATGCTGGAGCATGTTCCCGATCCCGCCTCGGTTATCAGTGCTTGCGCGCAATTGGTCAAAGCCGATGGTCATGTATTCTTTTCCACCATTAACCGCAATCCAAAATCTTATGCCTTTGCCATTGTCGGTGCCGAATATCTGCTGAATCTGCTCCCCAAAGGCACTCATGATTTTGCCCGTTTCATCAAACCCTCTGAACTGGATCAATGGTGTCGCCAGGCCGGACTGCAATCCGTCCATATCAAAGGCATGAGTTATAACCCGTTCAGTAGCAATTATTCACTGACCAATGATGTGTCGGTGAATTATCTGATGGCCTGCCAGACAGACGCATGATTCGCTGCGTATTGTTTGACCTGGACGGTACGCTGGCCGATACCGCAGCCGATCTTGCCTGGGCCCTTAACCAGCTTTTAATACAGCAAGGTCGGGCCGAATTGCCGCTGCAGGAGATTCGTAAAGAAGTCTCTCACGGTGGCGCCGCGCTGATTCGCCTGGGCTTTCATATAGAGCCCGATGATGACGGCTTTGAACCCCTGCGCCAGGCATTGCTAAGCCTTTACAAAAACAATATTTGCCGGCAGACCCGGCTGATGCCGGGCATGTCCGAATTACTGCATTATCTGGAAACACAGGGCTACCGCTGGGGTATTGTGACCAACAAGCCCTCCTGGCTGACAGACCCGCTGATACAGGCCATGCAACTGCAACAACGGGCCGCCTGTGTGATCAGTGGTGACCAGGTGGCCGAACCCAAACCGCATCCGGCATCGCTGCTTATGGCGGCCGAAAAATGCGACCACCCGGCGCAACATTGTGTTTATGTGGGTGACGCGCAAAGAGATATTCAAGCCGGACGGGCCGCCGGCATGCAAACCCTGGCCGCCACCTTCGGTTATTTGCGTGAAGAGGATGAAGCCGCGAACTGGCAGGCCGATGCGCTGGTCCATCAGCCCGATGATATACGCCATTGGCTAAGCCGGTGAAACCCACACCGGATACGCCCATAAACGGGCTGCCACCTCTTTATTATTACGCCAGCCTGTTTGCACCTTCACAGCATCGTGTGGCTGTACAGGCTTTACTGCAATACTGGCAGACATTGCAACAGATTCGTGTCAACAGTAGCGATACAGGTGTCGCCCGCCTCAAGCTGCAGTGGTGGCAACAACAATGGTCACCCGCGCAAACGACTCAAGCCGGCACACACCCGCTGGCAGAAAAACTGGCCACGCATTTCAGGCAGGAAGACTTCCCGCACCTGGCTGCCCTCAGTCTTTACCAGGACAAACTGATGCGCGGTCAGCAACCGCAACAGGATGAAGAGTTTCAACAACTGGCGCATCAAGGCTATGGCCTGCTATTTCAGCTGTTGCTGAAAATAGAAGGACTGCAAGCCAATGACAAGCAGCAACAAATCCTCGACCGGCTGGCTGTCTGCGCCCTGCTTGCGCAACACGTCCATGAGATGGGAACAGAAATTGCGCAAGGCCGCTGCCTGCTAAGCGAACAACGCTTGCAAAAGCATAATCTTGGCTGTGCCGGCCTACATCAAAACAGCGCATCACTGACCGCCCTGCTGGAAGAACTAAGAAAGGAATCCGCGCAGGATTTCAGCCGCATCTCCTGCCAGCAGGAAGCCTTCCGGATGCCTATGATCATCACTCACCTATGGCTGCAAAGCTGGCAGGAAACGGCCCGCAGCCATTATCCGGTGTTTCAATACCAGATACATCTGACCCCTGTGCGCCTGCTATGGCTGGCCTGGCGTATGCAGCGCCGTTTAAGGAACTGTGGCAAACGGCTCAGAAAACCCACAGAAACCCCAAATAAAATTAACGTTCTTTAAGCAACCGGGACAGCTCCTGGTATTTATCCTGCATCTGAATATTTTCAAAAGGCACGATCTGCGGCACCTGCAAATTCATCAAGGTATCAAAATCATCCTGACTGGTTTTCAGAATAGCCAGCAAATCAGCACTGACTTCCACCGTATCATACGTATTTTGCGACAGATTCAGGTTTTTCCTGACCACTTTCTGAGCCGAAACAACTTTATTTTTTTGTTCTTCAAGATTTTTCCGATAAAGCCGCGCCGTTTTCAATGTGAGTAGCTGCGCACGGATGTTTTTCTGGTAATGGGCAATTCGTTGCGGATCAGAGTCCGCATTCATGTGTTTTCTGGCATCCTTTTGAATAGCCTCGGTTTTGCCGATGATCTGCTCTATTCTGGGGATATACACCGAATCCACCTTGGCAATATATTTATTCTGCATGTGGTTAACCAGTTCCAGCAACACCACATGCATGCCGTAATATTTTTTGGCATATTTCACATCTTCACCCGACTCCCGGGTTAGCTGCATCAGTTGTGTGGTTATTTTTTTCAATACATCAAAGATTACCGACATCTGAATAATGTCATCCGCATCTACCCTGGCCAGAAGAATACCAATTTGTTCATCATTTAACTCAATACCCACATCCTTCATGCGCTCTTTCAAGTGAGTTTTTATTTTCTCACTTTGCAGCTCATATTCCTTGATATTGAGCTGTTCTTCTGCAATCTTGTCGTCATAATCCTGCTTTGTTGTTTTTACCATATGGCTTCGCGGAGCCATGATTTTTTGCTCACGATAGGTCGAAATATTATTTCTGGATACTTCGATCTGTTCATTCAAGGTTTGAATTTGTTGCCGGTAATCATTAATGCTCTCATCTTCCAGCAGCAGTATGGTTTTATCCAGAATGACATCCAGATCTTCCGTCAGTGACACCTTATCATCCGAAAAAAATGCACTGTCGGGTGCTGCTTTAATGTCATCAACCCGTTGCAAACCTTCTTCCAGTTGCTGAAAAACACTGGCCCACATCTCTCTGAAACGCTCATCTTCCTGATCAGCCCGGCTTTGTTTTCTTTCCGCTTCCGATTCGGAAAATATTTCTTTGCTGGAACTCAGAGCCTTTTTGGTGTCATCCCACACTTCGGCACTGTAGGCTTTCGACTTATCCCAGCCCTGCTGCACCGAATCGGTCCATTCCGAGTAAACAGGCGCAGACAGCAGGCCCATCAGCAACAGCAATAATATTTTTGACTTCATGATTGTTTACCTTACGGTGATAGAGGCACTTAATATAAGGGATGATATGGGGCTGGCTTTATAGCCTATCAAGCATTTTTCAACAAGTTTTATGCCGATGTATTAACTCATCATCCTGTTTTCCACAAAACAAAAAAGGTTTTCACTGGTATACTGCGAAGCATACCCAACTGGCACACAGGCCGGTTTTCTTTTTTACCCGGATACTGAACTGATGATCAACCAGGCGTTACAGGTATTTCTCAAAAATCACTATTTATTCAGCAAGTTATCCGCTGAACAGTTTCAGCATGTCTGCGAACATGCCCTGGAGGTTTCCCTATCCAAAGACGAAGCCCTGTTTATGCAGGGTGACCCGGTTGAGCGTTTTTATGTAGTCATCGAGGGCTCCATAAAACTGTTCCGTGTTTCAGCTGAAGGTCAGGAAAAGGTCGTTGAAATCTGTGCCAGCGGTGATGCCTTTGCCGAAGCATTGATGTTTCAGGATCAGGCCTTCTTTCCGGTCAACGCACTGGCACTGGGCAACAGCACCCTGCTTAGCATTGATGCCGGACACTTTGCCTCCATGCTGCATGAATCGGTCGATACCTGTTTTATGCTCATGCGAGAAATGAGCCAGCGATTGCACGCCTTGCTGCAGGAAATTGATGACATCAGTCTGCAAAGCGGCAGTTCACGCCTGGCCTGCTATCTGTTGCATCATATCAAGGGTGATCACAAAACCGTCGTACTGGACATTCCAAAATCAGTCATAGCGTCTCGTTTATCCATCAAGCCGGAAACCTTATCGCGCATCATGGGACAAATGAAAAACCAGGGAGTCATCGATGTTTCCGCCTCACGGGTAGAAATTCTTGATCTAAAAGCCCTGGCAGCACTATCAGGAGAACGCTGTAGCACCTTGTAAGCCAATCACATTCAACCGTTTTCAGACACGTCCCGTTTTCGCTTTATCCCGATAAGCCCTGGATTTTCGGTCACCACCCCGCGCTTGTGGTGAAACCGGGCGTTTAAGCTGCCGCTCAATCTTATTTTTGAAAAAGTCACTGCCCAAAACCCAGCCCTTGTTGGTAGCCTGGCGGATTTCCTCTACTGTTTTTTGTGGAATACGCGCTTTGAACAGGCTTCGATAAGCCGCCTGCCGCTGCGCAGTTGTTCGAGCCAGTCGAAGATACAGCTGATGAGGCGTAACCACAGCATCATCTTCACCCAATGCATTAAATCGATAACTGCTCCAGGGATACTCAGAAGGATGCCCGGCCATTCCAGCAGCCCGAACCGGATTAAGCTCGATATACCGATAACAGGTCAGCAGATAGTTTTCAGAGTCAATCAGCGTAGACTTGTAACGCCCTTCCCACAGCGTCCCCGTGCGGCTGTAGCTGTAATTAAAATACTGTACATAATAACGCCCCAGCATTTGCAAAGCCTTGCTAATTCCCTGTTCGGTATGAGGTGTCAGTAATAAATGAACGTGGTTGGTCATCAATACATAGGCATGCAGGTCACATTGATGCTTGTCACAAGCCTGCTTCAGTTTTTGCCAATAAAACTGATAATCTTCATCTGCATAAAAAATTGGCTCACGATTATTACCCCGGACAATGACATGCTGAGGCTGACCGGGGATTATGAAACGGGGTTGACGTGCCATTTAAGGGGAGACTCCAGAAGAATCATATGATGATTAAGATTATCAATTAAAATTGATGAAATCAATCCAATCTGACCCCATTGGTTCTCAATCTGACCACAT
This sequence comes from gamma proteobacterium symbiont of Bathyaustriella thionipta, assembly GCA_025656895.1. Lineage (GTDB taxonomy): Bacteria > Pseudomonadota > Gammaproteobacteria > Chromatiales > Chromatiaceae > JAHXHF01. The sequence continues at coordinate 150 of JAHXHF010000234.1, read as the reverse complement.
TGGTTCTCTGACCCCATTGGTTCTCCGTTATACATTTATTTGTTCATCAGCTCTAATTATTTCGTAACTACTCAGCGAAAATAACACAAAAAAGTGCTTGACACGATTTTAGCGTTATTTTTACTTTTTTAATTGCGCAACTGGCGACCC
>JAHXHF010000131.1 GCA_025656895.1 gamma proteobacterium symbiont of Bathyaustriella thionipta | reverse complement strand
GAAGCATTGGCGTTGGTATTTATAGGGCAATTGCCAGCATTTACTCAGTGAGCTGGAATTTTTGATAAAGTACGCTGAGTAGTTACAAAAACACCAACATATCCCGCGAACATCCTAAAACCGCATATTCCCGGTAAACAATCTTAAACTCCAGTAACCGTAATCAGGATGCTGGCTCACAGTAAACACCCTTTTCAGGGTGATAATCTCTTGTTCTACTGGATTAAGCATAAAACGCTCTTATTCTGCATCAAAAATATCGGCATGCTGTTTGCGCAGCGAATTATAATGCCGGTCTGTCATCTGAAAGCGCAGTTTGATTATGCCATCAGAATCTATCTTTTCTTCCAGCACTGAGCCATTTTTGTATATTTTTGCACGCACACAGGATTCTTCCGGTTTCAGTTTGACCTTGCGCAGGGGGCGTTTGCGTAAAAAATGTTGTGCGATGATGGTTAATAATTCTTCTTTGCCTTCGCCGGTATGCGCGGACAGCATGATGGACTGTTGATCCGAGAAATGACTTAAAGTCTGTCTGTCGGCTTCATCTGCCAGTTGGTCAATTTTGTTCATTAGCAATAGTTGTGGAACCTGATCGGCGCCAATTTGTGTCAGTACTTTCTGTACTTCTGAAATTTGCTCGCCGTAGGCTCTGTTGCTGGCATCGACCACGTGCAGCAATAAATCGGCTGAACGGGTTTCATCCAGCGTAGAGCGAAAAGCGGCCACCAGGTCATGCGGAAGATCACTGATAAAACCTACGGTATCGGCCACAATAACCTGAATGCCCTGTGGCAGGGCCAAACGTCGCAGGGTCGGGTCCAGGGTGGCGAAAAGCTGATCTTGAACCAGCACTTTGGCTTCTGTCAGCCGATTGAACAGGGTGGATTTTCCGGCATTGGTGTAGCCGACCAGTGCAACCACCGGCATTTCTGCCAGACGACGGGCTTCTTTGCCCAGTTCCCGGCGGCTGACTACCTTTTGCAGCCGTTGTTCGATACGGGTTATACGCGCTCCAATCAGGCGACGGTCGGTTTCCAGCTGGGTTTCTCCCGGCCCGCGCAGGCCGATACCGCCTTTTTGCCGTTCCAGATGGGTCCAGCCCCGCACCAGGCGGGTGGAAAGATGTTTGAGTTGCGCCAGTTCTACCTGCAACTGGCCTTCTGCCGATTGCGCGCGGCGCGAGAATATATCCAGAATCAGTCCGGTTCTGTCCAGTACGCGACATTGCAGTATGCGCTCCAGATTACGTTCCTGACTGGGGCTGAGGGTGTGATCGAAGATGACCAGATCCGGTTGTTCAATCTCAACCTGTTCGGCAATTTCCGCCGCCTTGCCGCTACCGATTAAATGTTTGGCATCCGGGCGGCGCAGAACACCGCCCATTTCGGCCACAATATCGGCACCGGTGGAACGCACCAGATCGATAAATTCCTGGTTGGCCAGCTGTTCATCGGCGCGCCCGGTGTCCAGGTGAACGATCAGTACATGATCGCCGGCATCATCCGGTCTTTCAAAAAATTCCATACGACAGACCGGTTACTGCCCGCTACAGGATTCAGCTATCAAGATCGTCGTCTTCATCTCCCATGGGCAGATGCACATTGCGCGCCGGCACAATGGTGGATATAGCGTGTTTATAAACCATCTGGCTGACTGCGTTTTTCAACAGCACCACAAATTGATCGAAAGATTCAATCTGCCCCTGCAATTTGATGCCGTTGACTAAAAAGATAGACACCTGCACTCTTTCCTTGCGCAAGGCGTTCAGGAAAGGGTCTTGTAAGCTTTGCCCTTTTGACATGTCCGTTCTCCATTTTGTTATTTTGAATGTTGGGTGGATCACTTTCTTTTACAAGGTGAAGATTTATTCTAGCACAAGCTGGCGTCAATAAACCGGCTGGCGCTTTTGAGCAAATCGGCTTCGTCATCATACAGCCAGTTCAGGTTCTGCATGGCACGCAACCAGGTGTATTGGCGTTTGGCCAGTTGCCGGGTGGCAATGATGCCGCGCTCACGCATTTCGGCATAATCCATTTCGCCGCTTATATATTGCAGCATTTGCCGATAGCCCACGCTGCGCATACTGGGCATGTTGGCATGCAGATGATGATATTTCAGAAGATCCAACACTTCCTGTTCAAAACCTTGTGCCAGCATGTTGTCAAACCGCCGCGCGATGCGTTCATGCAAGACCGCCCGTTCCCGTGGCGAGCGCGCCAGTTTCAGTATGGGATAGGGTAATGCCGATGCGCTCTGTTGCTGCTGTAACTGACTGAGGGATTGCCCGCTTTGCTGATAAACCTCCAGTGCGCGCAAAATTCGCTGCGGATCGTTGGGATGAATACGTTCAGCCGCTTGCGGGTCTATCTGTTGCAGTTCGGCATGCAGTTCGGCGGCTCCCTGCTGCTGTAAACGTTGTTGCAGGGCGGAACGTATCAGCGGGTCGCTGGCAGGCAGCCTGGACAAACCTTTTTCCAGCGCGTTGAAATACATCATGCTGCCGCCGACCAGTAATGGAATTTGCCCTTGCTTATGCGCGGTTTCAATTTCACGCAGCGCATCTTTGCGAAACTGCGCGACCGAATAAGCCTCTTGCGGCTGCACAATATCAATCAGATGATGTGGCGCGCGCGCCCGTTCTTCGGCAGAAGGCTTGGCTGTGCCTATATTCATATCACAATAGATCAGTGCAGAATCAACACTGATGATGCGTACCGGATAGCGCTCGGCCAGCGCGATCGCCAGGCTGGTTTTGCCGCTGGCGGTGGGGCCGCACAAAAAAACAACCGGCTTGTCCCGGCACATATTCAACGGCCGCGCAGAAACATTTTGTCCAGTTCCTGCATACTGAGCTGAAACCAGGTGGGACGACCATGATTGCACTGATCGCTGCGCTCGGTTTGTTCCATGCTGCGCAACAGGGCATTCATTTCATCTATCGACAATTTACGGTTGGCGCGCACACTGCCATGACAGGCTACGCTGGAAAGTATTTGGTAAACCTGCTGCTCAACCAGCCGGGAAGTGCCGAACAACAGCCATTCGGCCAGGCTGTCACGCACCAGTTGCTCGGCATCGGTACGCCCAAGCAAAGCCGGAATTTCCCGAATCACGATGGTGTCTTTGGAGAAGCGCTGCAGACTCAGGCCCATACGCTGCCAGGCTTGCGCATGCTCTTCCACCAGGCGGGCTTCGCGCTCGCTCACATGCAGGGTTTGCGGCAATAACAAAGGCTGGCGCGTGATCGTATGGCTGTTGTATTGTGCTTTCAGCTGTTCATAGGTAATGCGCTCATGAGCCGCATGCATATCCACCACAATCAATCCCTGCTCGTTCTGCGCCAGAATATAAACCCCGTGCAACTGAGCAATGGCATAGCCCAAAGGGAAGGCATGAGTCTCTTCCGGCAGGCTTGCAGCCGCTGTTTCCGAGCTATTACCCGCAGCCGGGCCGGCATCTTCGGGGGGCGGCTGCTGAAACGCATACGCGGCCTGTGCTTCATGCGCCTGTAAAGGCAGGCGGGACTGATCACTTAACGACGGGCGAAAAGACGGATTTACGGCCGGAACGGATGCCGCTTGCTCGGTTGCAGAAGCCGCGCCGGCGACCGGTTCCGCCAGTGCCTTGTGCAGACCGCGAAAAATAAAATCATGTACCAGTCGGGTTTCACGAAAGCGCACCTCGGTTTTGGCCGGATGCACATTCACATCCACCATGCGTGGATCAAGACGGAGAAACAATACATAAGCCGGCTGGCGGCCATGATAAAGCACGTCCTGATAGGCCTGACGTACCGCGTGGGTGATCAGTTTATCGCGCACCATGCGGCCATTTACATAAAAATACTGCATATCGGCCTGTGAGCGGGAAAATTCAGGTCGCGCCACCCAGCCACTTAAATCCAGCCCGGAGGCTTGCGCGGCCAGATCAATAGCCAGGGCCGCATCCGCAAAGCCTTTACCCAACAGACTGCGCAGACGTTTTTCATCCTGTTGCGCGCTACCTGCCGGACTGTCCCACAAAACACGACCGTTGTGGCGCAGGCAAAAAGCGCATTGCGGTCGGGCCAGCGACAGACGTTTCATCAGCGCGTCAATATGGTTCAGCTCGGTTTTTTCGGTTTTCAGAAACTTGCGCCGTGCCGGCACATTAAAAAACAGGTCACGTACACTGATGACCGTACCCGCATTGCCGGCTGCCGGTTTTATGTCCGGTTCGGCCGGGCTGGCTGGCTGCAGCTCCAGTTCCCAGGCATGTTCCGCTTCTTGCGTGCGCGAGCGTATCGACAGGCGTGATACCGAAGCGATACTGGGCAGTGCTTCGCCGCGAAAGCCAAGACTGGCTACCCGCTCCAGATCCTGCATGCTGCTGATCTTGGAAGTGGCATGGCGTTGCAGCGCCACGGGTAGCTGCTCAAGCCCGATACCACAGCCATTATCCGACACCCGAATGAGCTTGCGCCCGCCCTGCTCTATATCCACTTCAATGCGGCTGCTACCCGCGTCCAGGGCATTTTCAACCAGCTCTTTCACCACCGCAGCGGGGCGCTCTATGACCTCACCGGCGGCAATCTGGTTAACCAGATGATCCGGTAACACACGGATTTCATGTATATGCATAAATTCAGAGACTGGCCGGCCAGGATTCTGTAGCAATGCCATCGCCCAGGTCGGCTTCAATCAGGCGCTGGCGAACCTGTAACAGATGCTCCAGCAGGCGTGGCTCTTTGCGGCTATAAGCTTGCGGGTCCGGCTGGCGTTTGACCACCACGCCCAGCAGTTCGGTGATGGCGTTGCCGATTGAATTCTGACTGATGGTGACAATCAGTTTGCCACGATCACTGCGATAAATAAGCTGTTTGAAAGCCGGCTGCCAGCGTATCGAATTGGAATACAACGCATCGGTTATGCAATGGTTCCGTACCTTCCTGGCGGCCGACATAAAATCATTGTCAAACAGTAACTCGGCTTCTATCTGACGGGGAAAATAAACGTCCGGCAACATGTCGGCATTGCGGGTGGAAACCTGGCTGAAAAAGGTACGATAAAAATCCAGAAAGCCTTTCAGAATCAGGTCATATTCTTCCCAGAAACGAATATCTTTCAGGGCTTCCGCGCCGCCGCTTATTTCCCAGCAGGGCAGGCCCTGCGGATAACCGGTCAGTTCAAGACGTGAATCGGCTGTGCTGACGGGTTGCAGGATTTCCAGTTGCAGCGCCTGATCGAAAAAGCGCCGGTAAACCTCTTTCATATGTGCCTGAAACAGGCTGTGCTGGCCACCATCGGTCAGGTTCGGGTTGTTTTTATCGGCCTCTTTTGCGTCCCGCAACTGCTGCATGTCAAACACAATAAAATGATTATGCAACATGCGGATACTGGGTACACCGGGCGATGTTAATGACCAGGTGGCATCCAGACTGGCTTCTCCGGCCAGCAGCAGGGCATCCGCCGGGTCCGGGAATTGTTCCAGCATATAGGCCAGCACAATCTGGTTCATGCGGTTCCAGCAGTGTTTCACCTTGTCCGGCACCTGGGTACGGCGTACCGGCCGGCCCAACGGGTCCAGTATGCATTTTGAGGTGTTGTAGATAATAGAAGTATCAAATTCGTTGCTGTGTCCCAGTGCCTTCCGATACATCAGCAGGTTTTCCGGGTTCGACAACAAACCATTGTTCTGTACCAGATCATTCAGGTTTTCGGTACTGTTGAAAAATTCGTTGGGTTTCATGCCCTCGGGTACATCCAGCGGTATGGGACGAAACGGGGTAACAATTTCTCGCGGGGCGCTTTGCATCTGACCTGCCTTGGCTATTCACTGTAAAGAGGTGCAAGCCTAGCATTTTCTGAGGCGTAACCCTAGATTTCTCAGTTGACCGCTTCGAGCCGTCATAAGCCAATAAGATGCCTGCATACTTGTGCCCATGCTCAATTCTCCTGTCGGGTGAAGGCCGGATACAGAGCTGTGCTACGGGTCGGATGCCACATCAACTTCAATCTATGTTAGTATTTACTGTTAAAGGTACTCTCCCGGGGTCAGGCTTGATGGAATTCTGGTCAAAACTTTTACAGGCTGAACGGCGCATGGATATGCCCGGCACCATCACCGAGATGGCTACGCTGTCGGCGGTGGGTTATGGCATCCCTTCCCTGTCCGGTCTGGTCGCCTTATCCTTACCGTTTTGGCCGGAAGCCAACAAGCCGGTTTTATATGCCGTTGTGACCCTGGCTTTACTGCTGGCACTGGCTTTCTATCTGCTGCGCCAGCACATCCCTTTGTGGATTGCTGTGGTACATGTCCCTTTGGGCCTGTCTCTGGTGGGCATTTCCATATATGCCGGGCACTCGGCCGCAGGCTTGCTCATCGGCTCCATCTACATTCTCAGCTCTATCTATGCTTTTCATTTTTTCACCCTGCCCGTTGTCGCTTTTTTTATTTCATTTTCAGCCGCTACATTTGCCGGAGTAGCCGCGTCACTGGAGATTTCCGGCTGGCCTGCGATCACCATGCTCCTCATCGGTTGCTGTATCACCGCCGGTATTATTGTGCGCATGCTGATTAACCGTATCCATACTTTGGCTACCCGCGACAACCTGACCGGCTTGCTCAATCGGCATACCTGGGATGCTTTTTTCAAGCACAAAATATCATCTTCCGAACGCAGTAAAGATTCTCTGGTTGTTATGATGATTGATCTGGACAATTTCAAACAGATTAATGATCAACGCGGCCACCTGGCCGGTGACCGTGTGCTTGTGGAAGTCGGTCAGGCATTGCGTGATTCGGCCAGAAATGCTGACATTATCGCCCGCTGGGGTGGCGATGAATTTATTCTGCTGTTACAAAATACCGATGTAAGTGCCGCTCAACGGATCGCAGAGCGCTTACACAAACGGCTGGATAATATTATCGGCTTCTCTATCGGTGTCGCGCAATGGCATGAGCATGACAGCTGTGATTCTTTGTTGTACCGGGCCGATGCCGATTTATACAATAATAAAGCGGCTGGAATGCGCACTGGCAATATTATTCATCTCAAGCGTGAACAGAAAAAATAAACAGCCATGCTGCAAAAGCATTCAATAGCCGGTCATCCCGTAAGTCACTATCGCAAAATCAGGGCAAACTCATTCTTTGCCCACTAAACCGCCCCGGATAAGCGGATGTTACTGAATATTGTCATCATTCTTGTGGCCTTATCGCTGGCTTCCTGGTTCGCATTCTCCCAACGCCTGAGCGCATCCTCTGACTGGAGCGCCACTGTTTCACCACTGGCCTCGATTATGGGCAGTGGCTTTCTGATCAGCGCGCCTTTGCTGGCCGGTATCGTAGGCAATCTGGCTGTGCTGTGCATGGCGCTGTTGCTACTGCTGGCATTTTGGGTCGGCGATGCCATTCGTTTTAATATTCGCCACTTTGAACCCATCGAAAGAAAAACTTCCGGCGCTGCTCAGAATATTGCCGAACTGTCGCGCATTGTGCTGGTGGCAGCCTATTTCGTTTCTGTCACCTATTACCTGGAATTGCTCGGCGCCTTTGTATTAAAAGCCATCGGAATAGACAGTGAAATAGCCGCCAATAGCATTACCAGTCTGTTGCTTTTTTTCATTTGCGCGGTCGGCATGTGGCGAGGTCTGCAGGAACTGGAGGCGGTGGAGAAATATGCCGTATCCCTGAATCTGGGCATGATTGGCGCCTTACTGCTAAGCCTGATTATCTATAACATTCAATTGCTCATGACTGGAAACTGGGCTTTGCCAGTCATGGATTCAGGCATCAATCTGCACGATTTTCGGGTTCTTATGGGGCTGCTGATTGTGGTACAGGGCTTCGAAATATCCCGCTATCTGGGCGACATTCATCCACCGGAACAGCGTATTTCCAGCATGCGCTCGGCTCAGTTGCTATCCAGTCTGATTTATCTGTTATTTCTGGGTCTGGCAACCGTGCTGTTCCATCCGGGGCTGGGTTCGGATGTAACCGCAATCATTGATTTAACCACTCCGGTTGCGATGGTTTTACCTGCTTTGCTGGCCATCACAGCCATTGGCAGTCAGTTCAGTGCGGCGGTGGCCGATGCTTCCGGCGCTGGCGGTCTGGTTGAGGATATCAGCGGCCACAAGATTCGTATTCGCTATGTCTATATGCTCATTTTAATGTAAGCGGTCATTCACCCCTTATTTTTGATCCAATACAGATCGGACCTCAGCGGATCAGTGGCAAATTTCTTTTTCCAGTTTCGAGGA
>JAHXHF010000357.1 GCA_025656895.1 gamma proteobacterium symbiont of Bathyaustriella thionipta | reverse complement strand
TCCCAAGGCTTGCTTATGTTGCACTACGTACACCTCCAATGCCTCAGCGGTTGTTGAGCATGGCTGAGCCATGGGGGTAATCAGGAAAATTAATATAAAATTCAGGAAAATACATTTTTTCGTAAAACAAAAGCTGCCGTAGAGCGGCTCTTACTTAAACCATTATTAAATATAAAAAAATCGGGGATACCATGAAACTGCCACGCATTCTTTCTTTTTTTCAACGCAGACAAAACAAAAACCGCAGAAGAAACACCAGAACCATGCCCTTGCCCGGAACCCGTATTCTGGTGGTGGATGACTCACAAACCGTGCGTACGGTCATCAAGCGCATGTTGCTGCAGGCCGGCTTTGTGGTTCTGGAAGCCGGTGGTGGCGCAGTCGCCATTGAAATGGCTCGCAAACACCGTCCGTCATTAATCTTTATGGATATCGTCATGCCCGGCATGAACGGTTTTATTGCCACGCGCAAGCTGTCAAAACTGCCTGAAACACGCCTTACACCGGTTGTTATCATGAGTGGTGACAAAGACGCCAGTGAAAAATACTGGGTAGAAGGCCTTGGTGCCAGTGCCTTTATCCCCAAACCTTTTACTCGTGCCGATGTATTCATGCGGGTGGAAGAAATTCTTTACAAAAATGAAATTCGCTAGCCGTCTGCGCGCTTAATTGATCGTAGCAAGAGAAAGTTGTTTCGGTTCCTTTTTGGGATCGTTTTCAGTGGCAAACATCACAAGCAGGCTGCCAGGCGAGCCTGCAGCTGATCCAGCGCGCCGCGCTGACGGACAACAAAACGGCGCGCACGAACACCGGCTGCCAGACGTTCATCGGGGTTGTCAAACCAGTTCCGCAATACCGCCAGCAATTCATCCCTGCCGCTTATTTGTATAGCGGCCTGTTGCTGTTGCAGCTGCGCGCTTACTTGCGCAAAATTAAACATGTGCGGACCCAACACGCAGGGAACACCGGCAACCGCTGCTTCCAGCGCATTATGCCCCCCCACAGGCAGCAGACTTCCGCCAATAAAGGCTATGTCGGCCGCAGCCAGAAAAACGGCTAATTTTCCCATACTGTCCAGCACAATGATCGACTCCTGTTGATCAAGCGATTCGGGGCAACGACTATAGCGGGAAAAGCGAAAACCCGTTTTTTTCACCAGTGAAGCCACCTTGTCAAAACGCTCGGGATGGCGTGGAGCCAGAATGAGTAGTGCATTTTTATTCGTTTGTAACAAGCGGCTATGTACATTCAACAGAATTTCTTCTTCGGTTTCATGCGTACTGGCAGCCACCCACACAGGGCGCGCTTTGCCCCAATGATGGCGCAGTAGAACCGCTTGTTCCCGCAGACCGGCAGCCATTTTTAAATCAAACTTCAAATTGCCGGTAACCGCCACCCGCCCGGCTTGCGCACCCAGTTTGATAAAGCGCTGTGCATGCACTTCTGTTTGTGCCGCAATCAGGCAAAATTTTTCCAGTGTAGCCTGTGTCATACGCGGAAAACGGGCATAGCCACGAGCGGAACGGGCAGAAAGACGTGCATTGGCTAACACAATCGGTATCTGTTGTTGAGCGCATAAGGCAACAAGATTGGGCCAGATTTCAGTTTCAACCATAATCACGGCACGCACAGCAGCACGACTGAAAAAACGTTGCAGCACAAATGACAGATCATAAGGAAAATAAACCTGTGTCAGACTGTCACCAAACAAAGCGCGTACCCGTTCAGCACCGGTCGCTGTGGTGGTACTCATCAGTATCGCGTGTCCCTGCTGCTGCAAACGCTGAACCAGCGCTGCTATGGCCTGCACCTCTCCCACCGAAACGGCATGTATCCAGATGGGTTGGCCGCTAACAGTCGGGATAAAACCCAGCCGTTCCCGCCAACGCTGACGGTAGTCCGGATTGTGCCGGCCACGCCAAAACAAGCGTAGCAACACAAACGGCAGCAACAGGAGCAACAGCAGGCTGTACAGTTTGCGGCTCATGCCGGCAAATCATTCAATGCGGCCACATTGGCGCGTAAATGCCCGGCATGGATGGTGCCGATCACAACACTGCTGACGCCTGCCTGCGAGCACACAAACTGCAAGGCTTTTTCAACATCTGCCTGCCTGCTGACATAACCGCTTTGCAGTGCCTTTTTGATCAACACGCCTTTGCCGGCTTTATGCGCGGCTGCAATAACCGGCAGTTCATCCTGATAGGCCGGATTACAGCTCGCCATGACCATGTCGCAGTTTTCAACCACCAGCAGCCCCCCCGCCAGTGTTTTGCTGGACATGCCATATGCACGGATCAGACCCTGTTGTTTCATCTGTTGCAGAATTTCCAGTACCGGCTCTTCACGCAAAATGCGCTCATCATCACCATCAGAATGAATCAGAACCACATCCAGATAATCGGTCTTTAAACGGCGCAGGCTTTGTTCCACCGAATGCCGCACAGCCGCGGCAGAATAATCAAAACTGGAGCGTCCCTGTGAAAAAGTCTCTCCCACCTTGGATACCAGTATCCAGTCATTACGGTGAGTCAATAATCGCCCCAGACGCTGCTCGGCATGTCCATAAGCCGGTGCGGTATCCAGCAGATTGATACCCAGCTCATGCGCCAGTGCCAGCAGATGACGGACCGTGTGATCATCGGGAATACGGAACGGACGCGGATATTTGAGGGCTTCATTGCGTCCCAGTTTCACCGTGCCCAGACCCAGTACACTGACCTGCATTCCGCTACGGCCCAGCGGACGAAATTTCATGCTGTCGGTCTCAGCCAGGGCAGCCGTCCCATCGTCACTTCATTGTGAAAAGGCTGGCTTGTCATGCCATTCACTTTGCAATCCCTGAAAGAGGCCAATACCTGATCGGCCAGCAAAGGAGCAAAAGCCAGTTTGGTGGGCCAGCACACCTGTAACCGGCCACGTCGCAAAAGAATCGAACGATCGGGTCGTACACCACCGGCCTGGCAAGCTTCCGCCCGCTGTATGCGCAATGTCCGCCAGTTCATGCCCCTTGTATCCAGCCAGGGTAAGCGCTGCTGCAACAATCGTCGGCCCGCCTCGATCTGTTGTTGCGGGTTGCGTTTCACACCGCTTTCAGCCAGTTCACCCCCTAGATACCAGACCCTGCCTTTTTTTCCAGGATGACTGGTGATGCTGACCGATGGCGTCACTCCCGCAGCCAGACAATGCGCGTACAGTGGCGGCAAGTCACCTTCCAGCATCAGCATATGCAAAGGCCGTAGTTGTTGACGAATATCGCTAATACCGGCTTGCCGCAACAAACGCTCATTGCCCTGACCGGCCGCCAGCAGCAACTGTTGCGCTTCAATCTCGAGCCGCTGCTTTTGCTGCGAATCGGCGCTTATCCTTACGCTATCCCGAGCAGGCTGGATGTGAATACTATCCGCCTGCACCTGTACGCAATGGGCTTTGCTGCGTTCATACAGTACCTGCATCAATGAGCCGACATCCAATACCGGCTCCTGTAATTGATAAAGCCGGCCGGCAAAAGCTGCTGTATTGAAAATTTGCGGGTAGGCATGCGGCTGTAGCCGCTGCATACGGTCGCGCATCAGCCGACCGGCAAAAAATGCCGCCAGCCGTGAACCGGCCGCCGCCTGCGTCCATAAATACTGATGCTCTGATAATACCCGAACCTGGCGCAGGTCTATTTCACCCTGACCTTGCAAACAGGCGCGCCAACGTGCCGGCATGCCGGCAATCGCTTGCGCGGCAGGGGTTAAGCGGCCACCCAGCGCGTATTTGCTGCCGCCATGAATAATGCCCTGTGACGCCAGGGTCTGTACGCCACCGATGGCTCGGGTTTCCAGCAGAATAGCTGCCATACCCGCATCCAGCAAACGCGCCAGTGTCCATAGTCCGGCAATACCGGCACCAAAAATAACCACCTCGGCCTGTATTTTCAACGCCATATTTTACTGGCGGTCTCGTATATGGCTAAGCATGGCACTGCTGGAAAAGCCTTCAACATAGCTCAGTACCTGCACTTCGCCACCGGCTGCGCGCACACTGTCGGCACCCGGTATATTTTGTGCATGATTGTCACCACCTTTCACCAGCACATGCGGCTGGATGGCTGCTATCAGACGCTCCGGTGTGGCTTCACTGAAAGCCACCACCCAGTCCACACAGCCTAGCGCAGCCAGCAAAGACATACGCTGCTGTAATTTATTCACCGGCCGGTCTGCGCCTTTCAGCGCGCTAACCGTTGCATCGGTATTCACTGCCACAATCAGGCGATCACCCAGACGGGCGGCTTCCTGCAGATAAGTGATGTGGCCGATATGCAAAAGATCAAAACAGCCATTGGTCATAGTGATGCGCTCACCACGGGCACGAGCCAAAGCCACTTCGCTCAATAATGAGGATTCGTCCAGCACACCCTGGCGCGTTGCATGCTGGGCATGCACAGACTGTTGCAATTCATCGCGACTGACGCTGGCGGTTCCCAGTTTGGCTACCACCACGGCGGCCGCATGATTTGCCAGTAACATGGCCTGAGCAACCGGCAGGCCGACAGCCCGACACAAGGCCAGCGTGGAAATAACCGTATCACCCGCACCGGTAATATCAAAAACCTCACGGGCGTGAGCCGCTATTTCCTGAGCCTGCCCGCCGGCATCAATCAGCAGCATGCCCTGTTCGCCACAGGTAATAAGAATATGCTCAAAAGCATAGCGCCTGATCATGGCAGTCGCCGCACTGACCAGCGCAGCTTTTGATTCACAATGATGGCCATGCGCAACATTGAATTCGGCCACATTGGGAGTCAGCAGGCTGGCCCCATGGTAACGGCTGAAATCGCTGTGCTTGGGATCAAGCAATACAATTTTCCCCTGCGCCCGTGCGATGGCAATCAGTTTGGCTATATCACGCAGCGTGCCTTTTGCGTAATCCGAAAACACCACCACATCCGCCGTATGCAGAATTGTCTGAAACCTGTCATGCAGGGTATCCACCGCGCCTTGTGAAACAGGCTGTTCAAAGTCCAGCCTGAGTAACTGCTGATGCTGACTCAAAACCCGCAATTTGGTGATGGTGGCTGTATCACTTTGGCGGATAAAATGACAATGGACGCCGGCCTGCAACAGGGTTTTCTCCAGCACATGCGCGGCTTCATCATCGCCCAGCACTCCCAGCAGGCTGATCTGGCCGCCCAATACAGCCATATTCAAAGCCACATTGGCCGCACCGCCCGGACGCTCATCGCGCTCGGAAACATGAACCACCGGGACTGGTGCTTCGGGAGAAATACGGCTGCTGCTGCCGCTCCAGTAACGATCCAGCATCAGATCGCCAACAACCAGCACCCTGGCCGCAGAAAAATCCGGAATTTTGATAGACAAAAAATCCCCCACGGGAACAATCAAACCTGTCACTCATGTTAGCATGTTGCACCTACAATCCATGAGTCCGCTTGCACAGCCTGTTTTGTGCGCGGCTGCAATACAGGAAACTGCATGCGCAAGATTTCATTGGCTGAGTTTGAGCAACTCAGCAAAGATGCCACAATACTGCAACAGGACGAAGCCGGTATTCGTCTGTTGCAAACAGCCGATCATCACATGATTCGGTTTTTCCGGGCCGCCCGCAGTTGGCCGCATAGCTGGATGCGTTCTCCCGCCCAGCGCTTTGTCGACAATGCCGAGCGCCTGAATGATTACTCCATTCTATGCGCTGATGTTGAACAGGTTTTGTATTGCCCGAAAAAACAGTTACATCTGGTCATCTATCCACAGCTTGAAGGACGTACTTTAAGTGCACTGTTTTCAGCTTCTTTAGCCACTCTGCCACTCATGCATCAATATGCCGAATTTATCGCCCGGCTGCACTTCAAATCAATCGATTCTCATCGCCTGCAACTGAATAATGTCATCATGACGCCGGAAGGCCGCTTCGCGCTGATGGACGTTACGGATATAAAATTCTGCCTGTTTCCCATGGGGCCCTACAGCCGCCTGCAAAGCTTTAAGCATATATTCGGACATACAGATGACCGGGAAATATTCAAAACCTTCGGGCTGAAACGCTTCATCAAATCGTATTTACTGAAATCCCGCATGTCACCACTTCTGGCACGTATTTTTCTGCGCCGCTTCCTGCAGCAATATGATGACAGCCAGCCCGACAAACCGCATGAAAAAGCAATCTGAACCGTTCTCCTGAACAACAGTTTTTAACCTGGCCAGCAGGGCTCATGTCCATGTGTCTTTAAATACAGCGCGCCAGCGCGCTGTTGTACAGCCGCATAAAAAGCCTGCTTGCGGGCCAACACCTGCGGCAGGCTTTGCTTTTCATAGGCGCGTACAAAACGCAGCCAGTCACGTTTTGACAGACCGGCATCCAGCGCTGAAAAATACAGGCTGCCAAGGTCTTTCACCAACCAGCGTTGCGGCACCCGGCGGCGAATCTGCGCACGATGCAGATCAATCAGATAAAGGCCGGGACGCCGTCCCTGTGACAAGACCTTTGACTGTTCATCCGACAGCAGAAAATGGCATAAATAATAATCACGATGATTCATGCCGGCAGCATGCATGCGCCGGCTGATATCTGCCAATGTTTCTATCAGCAAGCGTTTAACACGATAATCAGGAGCCTCCCTGCCCCAGTCTTTACAATAATCTTCCAGACTGATGCTGGCGGGTAAGGCTTTGCTGATCAGATAGGATTTTCGTTGCAAGGGATTGCGGCCGTACTCGGCAAAAGCAACAACGCGGATACTGGGCAAAGCCAGCTGCTGCAATAAGCGAACCGCCCGGTATTCATTGCCGGCACCGAGTACCGGCAGACGCAGGCTTAACAGGTTCTTTATGATTTCACGGTAACCCGGAGGCCAGTGCAGTTTCACAAAATAGTGCTGCCCCGCCCGTGTAAAACGCAAGGTTTTGCGTCCTGGCTGCTGTCGGTACAGTTCACCCTGTAATGAAAATACCTGTTCCTGCTGCGGTTGTTTTCCGCCCCATGCCTGTTTGATAAAGTCTGCATCAAACCAGATCATGAGCCAGTTTTTTACCGATGCTTTCCACAATAATATCGGCGGCCAGTTGCGGCATGCTGTACACATCCGCGTGGCGTCCATAATCGGCTCCATTGTCGGACCAGCGTGAACGTGCCTCATCATCGGCCAGCATGGACTGTAAAGTCCGGTTCATCTGTCGCTGCCTGAACGGTGATTCCAGTACCACACCCGCATCTGCCTGCCGGACATGGCTGGCATAAGCACAACTGTCGGTCGTCAGCACCGGCAGACCGGCTACCGTGGCTTCCAGCAATATTGAACCGGTATTTTCGAACAGAGCCGGATGCAATAAGACATCAGCCGCTTGCAAGCAAGCCGGAATGTCATCACGCCCCCCGGTGAACTGCACTTGTTGCGCCACTTTCAGGCGTTCTGCCAGTTTTTCATAGCGGCGAGGATTGTCCTGTCCGATAACAAACAGGCGTGCCCGCTTCCTGAAGGCGTCCGGTAAAGCCACCAGCGCATGAATGGAACGATCCACGCCTTTGGTACGAAAACCGGAACCCACCATCAGCAGCAGAAAATCATCTTCAGCCAGTTTCCATTCAGCGCGTAAGCGGGTACGTATTTCAGCATAGTCAACGGGTCGCCTGCGGTCAGCTGCAATACCTGGTGGCAGTAAATGAAAACGGCTGCGCGGAGTATGGTAGTGATGAATATAGTGTTGTATCTCCTGCGCCGAAATCATCAGCAAACGGGTGCTTGCACGCGGTGAAAATACTGCTTCTTCAAAACGCAGAAAATGCTCGTAGCGAGGTCCGACGCGCCACAAGCGGCCTTTACGCTCACGCATTTCCTTAAAACAGGAATCCGCACCAAAATACAAATCCAGCCCCGGCATACGATTGAATCCAATCACTCCATCAATTTGCAGGCGTTCAAACTGGGGCGGTAGACGACGCGCAAAGGCCTCCTGACTCTGATAGTTCATGAGGCGCTTGATGGGACGTTCATGAATGTGCAGACCAGCGGCCACTTCGCCCTGCCAGCTGAGACAAAACACATGAATCTCGTGCCCGCGCTGCTGGCATTGCAAGGCAATACGCAGCATATCGCGCTGCAAGCCGCCGAAAGGAAAATATTTATAAAGTACAAAAGCCAGTTTCATGGGCGCTCATCCTGCTCCATCAGTTGCGTCAGTTCATTCCATATCTGTGCTGGCGGCAGGCTGTCGAAACAGGGTGCGTAGCCAGCCGCGTCCGTTCGCGGGCATTGTCGCTGACCACAGGGTACGCAATGATAAGCGG